>NZ_MKJW01000099.1:0-34652 GCF_001942375.1 Kocuria sp. CNJ-770 | reverse complement strand
GCGTTCAGGCTCGCCCCGGCCACCAGCACCAGATCGGCCTGGCGGGCGGTGGCCAGGCGGTGGTCGCGGGTGAAGCCTCCGGCGATGCCGAGGTTCCAGGGGGAGTCCACGGCGTTGGTGGCCATCACCGAGGTCATGAACATCGCCCCGAGCCGGTCGCCGAGCTCCTGCAGCGATGCGGCGGCCCCGGCCAGCAGCACCCCGCGCCCGGCCAGGAGCAGCGGGCGGTCGGCGGCGCGCAGCAGTCCCGCGATCCGGTCCAGCTCCTCGGCCGGTGCGATCCAGGTGTCCTTGGCCGGCAGCGGCTCCAGGTCCACCGGCTCGGTCAGGGCGGCGGTGGCGCAGTCGTAGGGGATGGCCAGCACCACCGGCTGCACGGTGCGGGCGGCCAGGTCGAAGGCCCGGTGGGTGATCGCCACCGCGTTTCCGGGGGTGGCGATCAGGGTGGTGACTCCCACCGCGGCGGCCGCGGCGGTCTGGTCGATGTCGAAGGGCCGCCGCCCCGTGGTGGGGGCCTCACCGACGACGAGGACCAGGGGGATGCGGGCCAGGCGGGCCTCGGCCAGGGCGGTGTAGGTGTTGGTGAACCCGGCCCCGTAGGTCGTGGTGGCCGCCCCGGTCCGGCCGGTGGCCCGGTGGTAGGCATCGGCCATGGTCACCGTGGCGGCCTCGTGCCGGGCGGAGGTGAAGCCGAACCCGCGGCTGGTGAGGTGGCTGATCAGATGGGCGTTGCCGTTGCCCATCAGCCCGAACAGGTGATCGGTGCGCGCGGCGATCACCTCTGCGACGGCGGTCGAGACCGTGGGCAGCGAGAGGTCGGTGGTCATGGGCGGGGTCCTTTCGGCGGGGCTCGGGGCGGAGCCCCCTGGGTGAGGGGGGGCGGGATGTGCTCGGGGAGGTCCTGCACGGGTGGAGCCGCCCGCCGGCACCCGTGGGGGTGCCGGCGGGCGGCTCGGTGCACGGCCGGGGGCCGCTCGGTCAGTCGCGCCGCTTCTCGGCGGACTCCGCGGACGCGAGGATCTCGGCGGCCTCGGGGTGCTCGGAGACGTAGTCCCGGTGCACGTCCTGCACGTGCAGGTCGATGCCCTGGATGCTCTTGGGCACCATGGAGACCGCGACGAGCGAGATGATCGCCAGGACGGCGATGTACACGCCGATGGTCCAGGAGATCCCGGTCTCGTTGAGCAGCAGCTGGGCGATCATCGGGGCGAAGGCGCCGCCGATGATGGAGCCGAGCGCGTAGCCGATCGAGACGCCGGAGTAGCGCACGCGGGCCGGGAACATCTCGGCGTAGAGCGCGGACTGCGGGCCGTAGGAGAGGCCGAGGCCGAGGGTGAGGACCACGATGGCCGCGGCGAAGATCCAGGTGACCCCGGTGTCGAGCAGGAACCACATGGGCACCGCCCACAGGATGATGACGACGTAGCCGATCTGGAAGGTGCGCACACGCCCGACCTTGTCCGACATCGCACCGCCGAGCATCGTGAACACGAGCCATCCGAGGCCGCCGATGAGGGACGCGATCAGGGTCGCGGAGCGGTCCATGCCCAGGGACTTGGCGCCGTAGGAGGCGAAGAAGGCGATGACCAGGTAGCCGGCGGCGTTGTTGGCGGCGAAGATCAGCGCCGCGAGGGTGACCTGCTTGGAGTTCTTCTTGAACAGCTGCCCCAGGGGAGCGGAGGACTCCTTCTTGCGCAGCTGCATCTCCTTGAACACCGGGGACTCGTCCACGGCCTTGCGGATCAGGTAGCCCACGATGATCAGCGCCACGGAGGAGAGGAACGGAATGCGCCAGCCCCAGGCCTGGAAGTCCTCGGGGGACATCATCGAGGTGAGCGCGAACATGAAGCCCGTGGCCAGCAGCATGCCGATCGGCACGCCGATCTGCGGGTAGGCCCCGAACAGGCCGCGCTTGTGCCGCGGGGCGTGCTCCACGGACATCAGGGCCGCACCGCCCCACTCGCCGCCGGCCGAGAAGCCCTGGATCACGCGGAAGAGGATGAGCAGGATCGGGGCCCAGATGCCGATGGTGGCGTAGGTGGGCAGCAGGCCGATCAGCATGGTCGCGGCGCCCATCCCCACCAGGGTGAGGACGAGGACGATCTTGCGGCCGTACTTGTCGCCCAGGTGGCCGGCGACGACGGCGCCCAGCGGGCGGAACAGGAAGCTGATGCCCAGCGAGGCCCAGGCGACGACCTGGGCGAGGCCGGCGTTGGCCGACTCCAGCGGCTCGAAGAAGAGCGGGGCCAGGACGAAGGCGGCGGCCTGGGCGTAGATGAAGAAGTCGTACCACTCGATGGTGGTGCCCACGAGCGTGCCCGCGAGGACCTTGCGCTCCTCGTGGGACATCTCGTGCCGCCCGGCCGGGGCGGTGTCAGCGTGCGCCATGGGATCTCCAGTGTGGTCGGGGACGGGGTCGTCCTCGGCGGAACCGAACGCCTAATAACCGAACGTTCGGTAGTTCAAGGAGATCCTACGGAGGAAAGTGACACCTGTCACTATGGATGCACCACGATCGGATGCCGCGCCGGTATTGTGACGGAGCCCGCCCGTCGGCGAGGGGGCTGGGAAGCGGCCGGGCACGGACGGCCGTGGATGCGCCTGCCGTCCCGGTGCTCCTGCGGCCCGGCCGGGATCCGCTCAGCCGTACAGCCGCTCCGAGGCCAGGCGTGCGCCGGCCGTGAGGGACTCCAGCTTGGCCCAGGCGATCTGCGGGTGCAGCCGTCCGCCCAGTCCGCAGTCGGTCGAGGCGACGACGTTCTCCCGGCCGACCACCGAGGCGAACTGCTCGATCCGGTCCGCGACGAGCTCGGGGTGCTCCACGACGTTCGTGGAGTGGGAGACCACTCCGGGGATGATCACCCGGCCCTCGGGCAGCGGGTGCTCCTTCCAGACCTTCCACTCGTGGGCGTGGCGGGCGGAGGCGCCCTCGAAGGTGTAGCCGCCGGCCTCGATGGTCAGCATGAGGTCCACGAGGTGCTCGAGCTCGAGGTCCGTGGTGTGCGGGCCGTGCCAGGAGCCCCAGCACAGGTGGAAGCGCACCTGCTCCTCGGGGATCCCGCGCAGCGCGTGGTTGAGGGCCTCGACGCGCAGCCGGGTGAAGGCCAGGTAGTCCTCCACCGTGGGCTCCGGGTTGACCTGGTCCCAGGACTCCGCGATGGAGGGGTCGTCGATCTGCACGATCAGCCCGGCGCCGGTGATCGCCAGGTACTCCTCCCGCATCGCGTCGGCGCACGCGTACACGAGCTCCTCGTCGGTCCGGTAGTACTCGTTGGTCACGCGCGCGCAGGAGCCGGGGGACAGCGCGGCGACGAACCCGGTCTCCGCGCCCGTGGCCGCCATGGCGGCCTTGAGGTTGCGGACGTCGGAGGCCACCGCCTCCTGGCCGGTGTAGGTCAGCGGCCCGGTGATCTTCGGCTGCGCGGTCGAGGAGCGCCCGGTGAGGATGCCCGACGCCGGGTCCTCGTACGCCTCCCGGAACCGCTCCCGGTCCCGGCGGTCCGGGAAGCTGGTGAGCACCACGTGTCCGGGCGAGGATCGGCGGCGCTCCGTGGACGCCCACCGGTCCTCGTCCGTGGGCGTCAGCCCTCCGAGGCGCGAGAAGGAGTAGTTCCACCAGGCCCCGTAGTCGACGGCGCTGGACATCGTGTGCCCGTACTCGCCGTCGTTGACGACGTCCACGCCGGTCTCCCGCTGGCGCCGCACGACGTCCTCGACGCCCGTGGCGAGCTCGTCCGTGAGCTGCTCGAACGTGATCGCCCCCTGGGCGTGCTGCCGGTTGGCCTCCAGGAGGCGGGGGGTCCGGGGCAGGGAGCCCACATGGGTGGTCTGCACGCGGTCGGTGTTCTGCAGGGTCATGGAGGTGCTCCTCGGAGTGGGGCGGCGGGCGCGGGCAGCGGAAAAGGGTGGCGGGGAAGAGCGGCGAGGGCGGGGGCGGGCGGGCGCTCAGGCCCAGAGCCGGCGCGAGGCGATCTCGGCGCCGCGGGCGAGCGTCTCGAGCTTCGCCCACGCGATCTGCGGGTGCACGCGCCCGCCCAGGCCGCAGTCGGTCGAGGCGATGACGTTCTCGCGCCCCACGAGCCTCGCATAGCGCTCGATCCGGTCGGCGACGAGCTCGGGGTGCTCCACGACGTTGGTGGCGTGCGAGACCACGCCGGGCAGGATCAGTTTGCCCTCGGGCAGTGCGTGGTCCTCCCAGACCTTCCACTCGTGCTCGTGCCGGGCGTTGGCGCCCTCGAAGGAGTAGGCGCCCGCGTCGATCGACAGCAGCAGGTCCACCAGGTGCCTGAACTCGAGGTCCGTGGTGTGCGGGCCGTGCCAGGAGCCCCAGCACAGGTGGAAGCGGATCCGGTCCTGCGGCAGCCCGCGCAGGGCGTGGTTGAGGGCCTCCACCCGGACCTGGACGAAGCGCCGGTAGTCCTCGACGGCCGGCTCCGGGTTGATCTGGTCCCAGGACTCGGCGATGGAGGGGTCGTCGATCTGCAGCACCAGGCCGGCGTCGAGGATCGCGGTGTACTCCTCGCGCAGCACGTCCGCCCACGCGTAGAGGAACTCCTCCTCGCTGCCGTAGTGGTGGTTGCCGATCCGCGCGGCGGAGCCGGGGGAGAGGGCGGCGACGAAGCCCTCGGCCGCCCCCGTCTCCCGCAGCGCGGCGGTGAGGCCTGCGACGTCGGAGGCCACCGCGGCGTGGCCGGTGTAGGAGAGCGGGCCGGTCGCCGCCGGGAACACGGGCGGCGGCAGGTCCGGGTCGGCCAGGTGGATGCCGGAGGAGGGGTCCGTGTACGCGTCGTGGAAGGCGGTGAGGTCCCGCCGGTCCAGGAAGCTCGTGAGCACCACGCTGCCGGGGGCGGAGCGCTTCGGGACGTGGATGTCGTTGTCGTCGACGATCGCGAGCCCGCCCGTGCGGTCGAAGGAGTAGGTCCACCACGCCCCGTAGTCCACCGAGCGGGTCATCGCGTGGCCGTACTCGCCGTCGTTGACCACGTCGATGCCGGCCTCGCGCTGGCGGCGCACGACGTCCACGACGGCGTCCCGCAGCAGGCGGTCGAACTCCTCGGTGCCGGCCGCGCCCGGGAGGCGGGCCTCGTTGGCCTGCAGCAGCTCCGGGGTCCGGGGGAGGGACCCGGCGTGGGACGTGAGGATGCGGTCGGCACTGTGCAGCATGGGGCGCTGTCCTTTCCATCGGTCCTGGCGGTAGCACCGGGGCGTAGGGCGCGGGGGCCGTCCGTGCGGGTTGCTGCGGCGTCGTCGAGCCAGGTCTCTCGGCCGCTCTGGATGGTGACGACCCCATCCAATCCCACGGCCCGGACGTTGCGCCATTCGGGAGCCGCGTGACGGGCATGACGCCGCATGACGCGCGGGTCCCTGCTCGCCGTCGTGCTCCGGATCACATACCGTGACGGTGACCGGTGCCCCGGACCCTGTGGGCGCGGCGGACGGAAGGAAGGTTCCCCATGTTCCAGGACCACGGCCTCGAGGGCCGCACCGCGCTGGTGACCGGTGGAGCGAGCGGCATCGGGCTGGCCGCGGCCCGGGCCCTGGCGGGCGCCGGGGCGCACGTGGTGGTCGCCGACGTCGACGAGGCCGGTGCGCAGCGGGTCGCGGACGAGCTCGACGGGCGGGCGTGGGGCGTCGACCTGCTCGACACCGCGGCGCTGGCCGGGCTGAGCCTGGAGGTGGACGTGCTGGTGAACAACGCCGGCATCCAGAAGGTCGCCCCGATCCAGGACTTCGACCCCGCCGACTTCCACCGGATCCTCGTGCTCATGCTCGAGAGCCCGTTCCTGCTGGTGCGCGCGGCCCTGCCGCACATGTACGAGCGGGGCTGGGGGCGGGTCGTGAACATCTCCTCCGTGCACGGGCTGCGGGCCTCCCCCTACAAGAGCGCCTACGTCGCGGCCAAGCACGGCCTCGAGGGGCTGTCCAAGACCGTGGCCCTGGAGGGGGCGGCGCACGGGGTGACCAGCAACTGCGTCAACCCCGGCTACGTGCGCACCCCGCTGGTGGAGAAGCAGGTCGCGGACCAGGCCAGGGTGCACGGGATCCCCGAGGCCGAGGTCGTGGAGCGGATCATGCTCGGCGAGACACCGGTGAAGAAGCTCGTGGAGCCCGAGGACGTCGGCAGCCTCGTGGCGTGGCTGGCCGGACCGCACGCCGCCATGGTCACCGGCGCGTCCTACACGATGGACGGCGGCTGGACGGCGCGCTGAGCGGGCCGGGAGCCGCTCAGCGGTGGCCCAGCTCCCGGGAGAGCCGGTGGGCCTCCGTGAGCAGCGCCCGCCCCAGGAGCCCGCGGCGCTCCCCGGCGAAGCGGGGCTCGATCCCGGTGAGGCTCAGGGCGTAGACGGGGGCGCCGGTCGTGTCGAAGACCGCCGCGGCCATGCCCCAGCTGCCCTCCACGATCAGTCCCGGGTTCACCGCGAAACCCTCCCGCCGCACGTCCTCCAGCAGCTCGCGGATCCGCTCGGGGGTGTGCAGCGGGCCCCACTCGGCGCGGGCGGCGGACGTGGCGGCGAGGATCCGCTCCACCTCCGCGTCCGGCAGGTGGGCCAGGACCGCCAGGCCCGCCGAGGCCACGCCCAGCGGCAGCCGCAGGCCCTCGTACAGCACGTGGGAGCGGATCGGAAAGGCCCCCTCGACCCGGGCCAGGCACACGGTCTCGGGTCCGCGGCGGGCCGAGAGGAACGCGCTCTCCCCCGTGGCCTCGGCGAGCCGGCGCAGCGACGGTCCGGCCAGCTCCCGGATCGGGTAGCGGTGGGCCGCGACCGCGCCCAGCACGTAGAGCTCCGGGCCGAGCTGCCACGCCGTGCTGCCGGCCGGGCGGTCCACGAGCCCCTCCTCGGCCAGGCCCGTCAGGAGGCGGTGCACGGTGGGGCGCGTCAGCCCGGTCGCCGCCGCCAGCTCCGCCACGGTGCTGCCCTGCTCCCGCCCCGCGACGGCGCGCAGCAGCTGTGCGACGCGGTGGACCACCTGGGTGCCCGCGCCGGCCCCGACCTTTCCCGTCATGAACTCCACTATATGGACATTGCGGGACCTGATGGCCGGATGCTGAGGAAAGCCCGCGGGATCCCGGCGCACCGGTTGACCGGTATGTGGGGTGTTCCTAGATTGAGTCCTGGGTCACAGATCACCGACAGGAAGGGACAAGGGTGTCCAAGGTCATCGACAACGCCGCCGGGCTGCTGGCGGAGCAGCTGCGGGACGGCATGACGCTCGCCGTCGGCGGGTTCGGGCTCAGCGGGATCCCGCGGGACCTCATCGAGGCGGTCCGCGACTCCGGGGTCACCGGTCTCACGGTGGTCTCCAACAACATGGGCGTGGACGGCAAGGGCCTCGGGGTGCTGCTGGAGAACCACCAGGTGACGAAGGTGCTCGCCTCCTACGTGGGCGAGAACAAGCTCTTCGCCCAGCAGTACCTGGACGGCGAGCTCGAGGTCGAGTTCAATCCGCAGGGCACGCTCGCCGAGCGGCTCCGGGCCGGCGGCGCGGGCATCCCGGCCTTCTACACGAGGACCGGGGTCGGCACCCTCGTGGCCGAGGGCAAGCCGCACGCCGAGTTCGACGGCGAGACCTACGTGCAGGAGCGCGGCATCGTCGCGGACATCGCCCTGGTGCACGCCCACACCGGTGACACCGACGGCAACCTCGTCTACCGCTACACCGCGCGCAACTTCAACCCGATCGTCGCCACCGCGGGGAAGCTCACCGTCGCCGAGGTCGAGCACCTCGTGCCGGTCGGCGAGATCCACCCGGACCACGTCGTGACCCCCGGCGTCTACGTCCAGCACGTCGTGCAGTACAGCGGTGCGCCCAAGGACATCGAGCAGCGCACCGTCCGCCCCCGCCCCGCCACGGCCGGGCAGCCCTCCCCGCAGAACGGAGACCAGGCATGAGCTGGACCCGCGACGAGATGGCGGCGATCGCCGCCGTGGAGCTCTCCGACGGCGACTACGTCAACCTCGGCATCGGCATCCCCACCCTGGTGGCCAACAACCTGCCCGAGGGCGTGAACGTGGTGCTGCAGTCCGAGAACGGCGTGCTCGGCATGGGCCCCTTCCCCTACGAGGGGGAGGAGGACCCGGACCTCATCAACGCGGGCAAGCAGACCATCACGCTGCTGCCCGGGGCCTCGATCTTCGACTCCGCCACGTCCTTCGGGATGATCCGCGGCGGCCACGTCAAGATCGCGATCCTCGGGGCCATGCAGGTCTCCGGCTCGGGCGACCTCGCCAACTGGATGATCCCCGGCAAGATGGTCAAGGGCATGGGCGGGGCCATGGACCTCGTCGCCGGCACCCCGCGCGTCGTCGTGCTGACCGAGCACGTGACCAAGGACGGCTCGGCCAAGATCAGGACCGAGTGCGACCTCCCGCTCACCGGCGTGGGCGTGGTCGACCGCATCGTCACGGACCTGTGCGTCTTCGACGTCGAGGACGGCGGGCTCGTGCTGCGCAGCCTCGCCCCGGGCGTCACCGAGGACGAGGTCCGCGCGAAGACCGAGGCGTCCTTCCGCACCGAGCTGCAGGACGTCACCCCCGAGAGCGTCCCCGCCGAAACCGTGTCCGCCGCAACCGTGTCCACCGCACCAGGTGCTGCCGAGGAGAACCGATGAACACCCCGAACGACGTCGTCATCCTGTCCGGCGCCCGCACGCCCCAGGGCAAGATCCTGGGGCAGCTGGCGTCCCTCACCGCGGCCCAGCTGGGCGCCCACGCCATCACGTGCGCGCTCGAGCGGGCCGGGCTCACCCCCGAGCAGGTCGACTACGTGATCATGGGCCACGTCCTGCAGGCCGGTGCCGGCCAGAACCCCGCCCGCCAGGCGGCGGTCACCGCCGGCATCCCGCTCCGGGTGCCCGCCGAGACCGTCAACAAGGTGTGCCTCTCCGGGCTCGTGGCCATCACCAACGCCGCCCGGATGATCCGGGCCGGCGAGGCCGAGATCGTCGTGGCCGGCGGCCAGGAGTCCATGACCAACGCCCCGCACCTCGCCGCGGGCGTGCGGCAGGGCAAGGGCTACGGCGACCTCCGACTCGAGGACTCCGTGGCCAAGGACGGTCTCGTGGACGTCGCCGCCTGCGTGTCCATGGGCTCGCTCACCGAGTCCGGCAACGGCGAGCGGTCCATCTCCCGCGCGGAGCAGGACGAGGTCGCGGCCCAGAGCCACCGGCGCGCGGCCCGCGCCACCGCCGACGGCGTCTTCCGCGAGGAGATCGCCCCGGTGACGATCCCGCAGCGCAAGGGCGACCCGCTCGTGGTCGACTCCGACCAGGGCATCCGGCCCGACTCCACGGCCGAGTCCATGGGAAGCCTGCGGCCGGCGTTCGCGGCGGACGGGACCATCACCGCCGGCAACTCCTCGCCGCTGTCCGACGGGGCGGCGGCCGTGGTGCTGACCAGCCGGGCCTACGCCGAGCGCCACGGGCTGGAGCACCTCGCCGTCGTCGGCGCCCCCGGCCAGGTCGCCGGGCCCGACACGTCCCTGCACTCCCAGCCGTCCCGGGCCATCGAGGCCGCCGTCGAGAAGGCCGGGTGGTCCGTGCAGGACCTCGACTTCATCGAGATCAACGAGGCGTTCGCGTCCGTGCTGATCCAGTCCCTGCGGGACCTCGACTACCCGCTGGAGCGGGCCAACATCCACGGCGGCGCCGTGGCCCTGGGCCACCCGATCGGCGCCTCCGGGGCGCGCCTGGCCCTGCACGCGGCCCTCGAGCTCTCCCGCCGCGGCTCCGGCAAGGCCGCGGTCTCCCTCTGCGGCGGCGGCGGCCAGGGCGAGGCGCTGCTGCTCCACCGCGACTGACCCGGCTCCGCCCACGGGCCGCGTCCGGCGCGGGTGACCACGGGATCGCGTGGTCACCCGCGCCGGACGTCGTCGCTCGCGGCCCGGTGGGTGGGCCGGGCCTGCGCACCAACCGGCGCGGACCCCCGTAGGGTCGGTGGGAGGACCGCGACGAGACAGGAGGATCCACCCGTGCCGTTCTTCCTCGCCCGCCTGGTCCGCCGGCTGGGCAGCGCCCGGGCCTGGGGGCTGCCCCTGCTGATCATCGTCACGGTGTTCCTCACCAGCTGGCCGCTGATGGCCTGGGCGGAGCCGGCCGAGAACCCGATCGCCGCCGTGGAGAACTACTGGTGGTGGTTCGTAGTCACCGCGTCCACGGTCGGCTACGGCGACTTCTTCCCGACCACCCTCGGCGGCCACCTCGTCGGCGTCTACGTCATCGTCGGGGGCATCGCCACGCTGACGACCCTCTTCACCAAGATCGCCACGGCCATCGAGAACGCGAAGGGACAGCGCATGAAGGGCCAGCTCGACCTCGACCTGTCGGACCACCTCGTGATCCTCGGGTACACGCCCGGACGCACCGAGCGGCTCGTCCAGGAGCTCACCGCGGACGGCGTCCTCCCGATCGCGCTCTGCGCCTGGGACGAGGTGACGGAGAACCCGCTGCCGGACCACCCCGACCACGGCTTCGTCCGCGGCGACCTCGCCGAGGAGACCGTGCTGCGCCGCGCCGGGATCCACCGCGCGCGCCGGGTGCTCGTCGACGCCCGCGACGACAACGAGGCGCTCACGCTCACCGTGGCCGCGGCCCACCTGAACCACAGCGCCCACATCGTGGTGACCCTGCGCGACATGGTCCGCGCCCGGAACTTCTCCTACCTCGACCGCAAGGTGCAGTGCGTGCAGTGGCACTCACCGCGGATGGCCACCGAGGAGCTCCAGGACCCCGGCATCGCGGCCGTGTACGCGGACCTGATGACCCACGGCGGCCGCAACACCTACAGCACCCGGCTGCCCGACGCGCTCGCGGGGACGGTCGTCGGGGAGCTCCAGACCGGCATCGGCCGCGGCTTCGACGCGACCCTGCTCGCCGTCCAGCTCGACGGCGCGGTGATCAGCCCCGGCTGGAACTCCCCGCTGCCGGCGGGCGCCGTGCTGTACTACGTGGGCGGGCGCCGGCTCTCGCCGGAGGACATCGTCAGGTCCTGCGCCCGCTGAGGCCCGCCGGACGGCGTGCGGCGCGCACCGGGCGGGTCAGCCCCGGCGCCGGAGGAGGGCCCGTCCCGCGGCGACGGCGGCGCCGCCCGCCAGCACCCACGGCCCGGCGACGACGACCGGGTCCAGCCATGTGTGCGAGAGGTCGGCGCGCGTGGAGTCCCGCCGGGACGAGAGGCCGTGCCGGGTGAACTCGGAGAGCACCCCTGTCTCGGTGACGGGGTTGTCCGGGCGCAGGCTTGCGAAGGAGACGAGGTGGCTCTCCCACGCGTCGACCCGGTCGGCGGCCAGCAGGATCAGCCAGTGCGCGGCCCTTCCCTCGCTGTAGCTGCGGTAGGCGTGCCGCCGCAGCACCCCGGAGAGGCCCTTGGGCGGGCAGGAGGTGCCAAAGACGGGGGTGAGCTGCGCGTGCTCGATCGACCGCTCCCGGGGCCACCGCTCCTCCTGGCGCTCCGGGACGTCCCAGTGCGCCCCGGTGGCGCCGGGGTCGTAGCGCAGCTTCGGCACGGAGGGCCGGTCGGCCGGGTCCAGGTCCGCGCCCCAGCCGGGGATGCGGGAGCGCAGCTCCTCGCGGTCCACGGGGCGCTCGGCCTCGCCGGCGGTGTACGGGGTGGAGGTCATGGTCGCAGCGCCCTTCCTCAGGAGGTGCCCGGCACGATGAGCGGCTTGATGCAGCCGTCCAGCTTGGCCGAGAAGATGTGGTAGCCCTCGGCGATGTGCTCCAGGGGGATGCGGTGGGTGATGATGTCGCTGGGCTTGAGGTAACCATTGCGGATGTGCTCGAACAGCCGCGGCCACTGGCGCTTCACCGGGCATTGGTTCATCCGCAGTGTCAGCCCTTTGTTCATGGCGTCGCCGAACTTCACGGCACTGAACATCGGCCCGTAGGCGCCCATCACCGAGACCGTCCCACCCTTGCGCACCGAATCGATCGCCCAGTTCAGCGCGACAGGCGACCCGCCCTGCAGCTTGAGCTTGGCCGAGGTCACGTGCTGGGTGAAGTTGCCGTCCGCCTCGGCGCCGACGGCGTCGATCACCACGTCAGCACCCAGGTAGTCGGTGGCCCGCTTGAGCTCCACCACGACGTCGTCGTGCTCGGCGAAGTTGACCGTCTCGGTCTGGGCGAACTGCCGGGCCTTCGCCAGCCGGTAGTCCAGGTGGTCGACCACGATCACCCGGCCCGCGCCCATCAGCCACGCCGACTTCGCCGCGAACAGGCCCACCGGCCCGGCGCCGAGCACCACCACAGTGTCACCCTCGGCGATGTCGCCCAGCTGGGCTCCGAAGTAGCCGGTGGCCAGGGCGTCGGTGCACAGCACCGCGTCCTCCTCGTCCATCCAGTCCGGGATGAGCGAGGGCCCCACGTCCGCGAAGGGCACCCGCACGAACTCCGCCTGGCCACCGTCGTAGCCCCCGCACGTGTGGGAGTAGCCGTAGATCCCGCCCACCGCGGTGGCGTTCGGGTTCACGTTGTGGCAGTTGGAGTACAGGCCCCGGGCGCAGAACCAGCAGGACCCGCAGTAGACGTTGAACGGCACCAGCACCCGGTCCCCGGGCACCAGGCGCTCCACCGAGGAGCCCACCTCGTGGACCACCCCGACGAACTCGTGGCCGAAGGTCATCCCCACCCGGGTGTCGGGCATCATCCCGTGGTAGAGATGCAGATCCGACCCGCAGATCGCCGCCCGCGTCACCCGCACGATCGCGTCGTTGGGATGCTCGATCCCCGGGACGTCCTTCTCCTCGACCCGCACCTTGTACGGTCCGCGGTACACCATCGCCTTCATGCGACCCGCCTCGATCAGTAAGCACACTGTTGGTGGAGGCCAGCGTTCCACCGTCCCCGGGCGCGGTCAACCCCCTGCGCGGGACGGGGCCCGGGCGCTCAGTCCGCGCCGGCGGAGCTGGCCCGCTCGCCGCGGTCCCGGCCGGCCCCGGCTCCCACCGCCCCGGCTCGCGCGGCGCCGGCGAGGTCGCCGCTCGAGGGCACGCGCGGGTGGAAGCGGCGGTCGAGCAGCGTGTTGGCCGCCCAGGCCAGCAGATCCCGTTGCCGGACCGGCAGGTCCAGGCACCCGTGCCGGTAGCCCTCGACCTCGAGCTCCCCGGCGGTCCCGCCGAGGGCGAGGTAGCGCACCCAGAGCCGGCGGCCGCCGATGCGCGCGTCCTCGAGCGTCCGGTGCAGCCGGGCGGCCTGTTCCCGGGCCAGGGTGTCGTCCATCGTCGTCCTTCCGTTCGTCGGGGCGGAGGGGACGGTGCCGCGGTTGCGGCCGGCTCCCGCTCCCACGGTAGGAAGGCGTTTCCCGGCGGGGCCACGGTTTTCACAGAGGTACACCATTGTGTCCGAGTGTGGTGCCGCGGCCCGGCCCTGATGGCCGGCCTCGAGGGTCCGGACACCAGGGGCCGGCCCCGATGGCCTGCCGCGGCGTCCCGCGGATCCCGCGGATCCCGGGCCCGGTCTCCGGGCGCCCGGGTCAGGAGGCGACGACCGCCCCGTAGAGCTCCTCGAAGCGGGCGCGGACCGCGGCGTAGTGCCCGGCCCGCTCCGGCTCCGGCGCACGCTCCGGGCCGTAGGGCGGACGGGCCCGCTCGACGTCCGGGGCCAGGGTCTCGAGGGCGAGCAGCGCCGTGCCGCGCAGCGTCGCGCGCTTGAACTCCGCCCGGGCCACGGGCTTGCCGAGGGTGTCGGCGAGGATCTGCATCAGCCCGGGCACGTCCTGGGACGCGCTGCCCGAGGCCACCACGTGCTCCACGCCGCCGGCGACGTCCTCGAGCTCGTCGGCCACGCGCGCGTAGGAGGCGGCCACGCCCTCCAGCACGCCGCGCGCCAGGTCCGCGCCGGTGGCCGCGGCCGTGACGTCGGCCAGCACCGCCCGGGCGCCGCCGGCCCAGCCGGTCGAGCGCTCGCCGGTGAAGAAGGGCAGCACCACCGGGGTGCCCTCGGCGACGTCCGCCACGGCCACGTCCTCGAGCGTGGTGTCCTCCGGCAGGCGCACCGTGCTCCCGAGCCAGCTGATCGCCCGTCCCACGTCGTTGAGGGCCCCGCCCAGCAGGCACCGCCGCGCGTCGACGCGGTAGCACCACAGCCCGCTGGGGACCCGCTCGGGGATCGCGTGCAGCAGCACGCGCGCGGCCCCCGAGGTGGCCGCGGAGACCACCAGGGTCGAGGCGTCGGCCCCGCCCGAGCCCAGGTTGGCGCTGAGCCCGTCGGCCACGGGCGCGAACCAGTGAGCGCCCTCGAGGGCGGGCCAGCGCCGGGCGACGGAGTCCGCGACGTCCGGGATCGGCTCGTGCGGGTCGAGCACGGGGCTGAGCTGCTCGGCGTCCAGGCCGCAGGCCAGCAGCAGCGGTTCGTCCCACCGGCCCGTGCGCCGGTCCAGCAGGCCGGTCCACGCCGCGGTGGCGGTCCCGGCGTGGGCGGTGCCGAGCAGGCGCAGGTGCACGTACTCGCCGAGGGACATCCACCGCCGGGCCCGCTCCCACGTCCGCGGGTCCGTCTCCCGGATCCAGCGCAGGCGCGGGGCGAGGTAGGAGGTGTGCAGACGGGCGCCGGTGCGCTGGAGGGTCGAGGGCTCGTCGAGCTCCGCGCGCAGCGCCACCAGCTGCTCCGCGCACCGGGAGTCCGCGTAGGTGAAGCAGGGGGTGATCGCTTCGTCGTCGTCGCCGACCCCCACGAGGGAGGACGCGAAGGTGTCCAGGGCCACCCCGGCCACCCGGCCGGCCAGGGCCGGGTCGGCCAGGACGAGGTCCAGAATCCCGGCCAGCTCCTCGGTGACCTGGTCGGGGTCGATCACCGAGGTGCCGTCGGCCCCGGTGCTGAACTCGTGCTCGATCTTGTGCCGGTAGCCGCGCACCGGGGTCCCGGTGGCGTCGTGCAGGCCGCCCCGGCTGCCCGTGGAGCCGACGTCGAGCGCCATCACGAGCGGGTCGACCGCCTCGGCCAGGTCCACGGCGAAGGACGTGCTGTCGTCCGGCCGCGGGGGAGTGGTGTGCTGGCTCATGGGGAGTCCTCCTTCGGGGCGTGTCGTGCCCCAGTGTAGGAGCGGTCCCCGATGACCACATGGTGAGACAGCCGTCCGGGAAGCGGGACGAGGGTGCGACGGCGCGTATTCTGGGCGGCGGACCTCCGGCGGCCGCCCCGGTCGCGCCGGCCCTCGGCCGGTGCGCGGGGAGTGCGCCCCACCGGCCCCCTCGTCCCAGGACCCGACCAAGGAGACGCAGCCGCGCCATGCCCCACCTCCGCTCCCGCACCTCGACCCACGGCCGGAACATGGCCGGCGCCCGCGCCCTGTGGCGGGCCACCGGCATGGGCGACGACGACTTCGGGAAGCCGATCGTCGCGATCGCCAACTCCTACACGCAGTTCGTGCCGGGCCACGTGCACCTCAAGGACATGGGCGACCTCGTGGCCTCCGCGATCCAGGAGGCGGGGGGCGTGGCCAAGGAGTTCAACACCATCGCGGTCGACGACGGCATCGCGATGGGCCACGACGGCATGCTCTACTCGCTGCCCTCCCGCGACATCATCGCGGACTCCGTGGAGTACATGGTCAACGCCCACCGGGCCGACGCCCTGGTGTGCATCTCCAACTGCGACAAGATCACCCCGGGCATGCTGCTGGCCGCGCTGCGGCTGAACATCCCGGTGGTCTTCGTCTCCGGCGGGCCCATGGAGTCCGGTGAGGCCGTCGAGGGCGTCGTGGAGCACCGCCTGGACCTGGTGGACGCCATGTCCATGGCCGTCGACGAGTCCGTCACCGACGAGCAACTGGGCCAGATCGAGCGCAACGCCTGCCCCACCTGCGGGTCCTGCTCGGGCATGTTCACCGCCAACTCCATGAACTGCCTCACCGAGGCCCTGGGGCTGTCCCTGCCCGGCAACGGCACCACGCTGGCCACCCAGGTGGCGCGCAAGGAGCTGTTCCTCGAGGCCGGCCGCCGGGTGGTGGACCTGTGCTGCCGCTACTACGAGCAGGACGACGAGTCCGTGCTGCCGCGCAACATCGCCACGAAGGCCGCCTTCGAGAACGCCATGGCCCTGGACATCGCCATGGGCGGGTCCACCAACACGATCCTGCACATCCTCGCCGCCGCCCAGGAGGGCGAGGTGGACTTCACCCTCCCGGACATCGACGCCCTGTCCCGCCGGGTGCCCTGCCTGTGCAAGGTCGCCCCGAACTCCACGAAGTTCCACATCGAGCACGTGCACCGCGCCGGCGGCATCCCCGCCATCCTCGGCGAGCTGCGCCGGGCGGGGCTGCTCAACGAGGACGTGCACACCGTGCACGCCCCGGACCTGGCCACGTGGCTGGACGAGTGGGACATCCGCAGCGGCCGGTCCTCGGAGCGCGCCCGGAAGCTCTTCCACGCCGCCCCCGGCGGTGTGCGCACCACGCAGGCCTTCTCCACCGCCAACGAGTTCGAGTCCCTGGACACCGACGCCGCCGACGGCTGCATCCGCTCCGTGGAGCACGCCTACACGGCGGACGGCGGCCTGGCGATCCTCTACGGCAACATCGCCGAGGACGGGGCCGTGATCAAGACCGCCGGCATCGACGAGGAGCTCTTCCACTTCGTCGGCAAGGCCTTCGTGGTGGAGTCCCAGGACGAGGCCGTGTTCGAGATCCTCTCCAAGAACGTGCAGCCCGGCGACATCGTGGTCATCACCCACGAGGGCCCCAAGGGCGGGCCCGGGATGCAGGAGATGCTCTACCCCACCTCCTACCTCAAGGGCCTCGGCCTGGGCCGGGAGTGCGCGCTGATCACCGACGGCCGCTTCTCCGGAGGCACCTCCGGCCTCTCCATCGGGCACATCTCCCCGGAGGCAGCCGCCGGCGGCGCCGTGGGGCTCATCGAGACCGGCGACGAGATCGAGATCGACGTCGCACAGCGGGTGCTGCGGGTCAACGTCGACGACGCCACGCTCGCCGCCCGGCGCCAGGCCAGAGGTCCGGCGCCCTGGTACCCCACCAGGCCGCGGGAGCGGCAGGTCTCCAAGGCCCTGCGTGCCTACGCCTCCATGGTCACCTCCGCGGACAAGGGCGCGGTGCGCGTGATCTGACCCCTCCCGCCCCTCCCACCCCGTTCGCGAGGGTGCGGCCGACGGCGACCGGGCGCACTCCGGTCGCCGTCGGCCGCGACCCCGGCCCGGGGGGATGAGGGGTGAGGGGGTCGAGACGCCGGTCACGTCCACTAGAGTTCCGTCGGGGCGCGCAACCGCTGCGTCCTGATCGTCCACGCGGGTCCGCAGGGATCCCTGCCGGAGCACCGCGTCGTCACAGTTCGGAGCTGGAATGGAACTCGTCACCGACCTCGTCGGCACCCTCGGCGGCTGGGTGTGGAACGTGGTCTTCGCCATCCTCATCGGAGTGGGCCTGTACCTGACCGTGCGCACCGGAGTGGTGCAGCTGCGGCTCGTCCCGGAGATGTTCCGGGTGCTGGGCGACAAGCCCGGCATGGCCGAGGACGGCAAGAAGGGCATCTCCGCCTTCCGCGCCTTCACCGTCAGCGCCGCGGCCCGCGTGGGCACCGGCAACATCGCCGGCGTCGCGATCGCCATCAGCCTGGGCGGACCGGGCGCCGTCTTCTGGATGTGGGTGATCGCCGGCATCGGCGCGGCCAGTGCCTTCGTGGAGTCCCTGCTGGGCCAGCTCTACAAGATCAAGGCGCCCACCGGCTACGTGGGCGGGCCCGCCTACTACATGGAGCGGGGCATCGGGGCGCGCTGGATGGGCCTGCTCTTCGCGGTGGTCATCACCCTGACCTACGGGTTCGTGTTCAACTCCGTGCAGTCGAACTCGATCGTCGACGCCCTGGGCGGGTCCCTCGGCGTCGACATCGCCGCGGCGGACGCGCTGTGGTTCCGGATCCTCGTCGGCGCCGTGCTCGTGGGCCTGACCGCCGCGATCATCTTCGGCGGGATCCGCCGCATCTCGGCCGTCTCCGAGGTGGTCGTCCCGGTCATGGCCGTGCTCTACGTCCTGCTCGGCCTGCTCGTGGTCGTGCTCAACGTCGGCGAGATCCCCGCCGTCCTCGGCCAGATCCTCGAGGGCGCCTTCGGCATCCGGGAGTTCGTCACCGGCGGGCTGATCGGCGTGATCATCCAGGGCATGAAGCGCGGCCTGTTCTCCAACGAGGCCGGCATGGGCTCGGCCCCCAACGCGGGGGCCACCGCGTCGGTCTCCCACCCGGCCAAGCAGGGCTTCCTGCAGGCGCTCGGCGTCTACTTCGACACCTGGCTGATCTGCTCGATCACGGCGTTCATCGTGCTGCTGTCCGACCCCGAGTTCGGCGGCCGGGAAGGCGCCTCCCTGACCCAGTCCGCGCTGGCCCTGCAGCTGGGCGGCTGGGCGGTGCACTTCCTCACCGTGGCGATCTTCCTCTTCGCCTTCACCTCCGTGATCGGCAACTACTACTACGGCGAGTCCAACATCCGCTTCCTCACCGGCTCGCCCGCGGTGATGACCGCCTACCGCGTGCTCGTGCTGGCGTTCGTCTTCGCCGGCGCCGTGCTGGCCCTGGACCTGGTCTGGTCCCTGGCCGACCTCTTCATGGCGGTCATGGCCACGATCAACCTCGTGGCCCTGGTGCTGCTGGCCGGGGTGGCCGTGCGCGTGCTCAAGAACTACGAGGCCCAGCGCAGGCAGGGGCTGGAGCCGGTGTTCCACAGCGGCGACATCCCCGGGCTGTACGGGCTCGGGGCGTGGGACGGCACCGACGTGGTGACCACCCGCGCGTACTGGGACGACATGGCGGCCGAGCGCGTCCGCTGAGCCGGTCCGCTGGGCCGGTCCGGCGCGGGCGCCCCGCATGGTGCCGTCCGCGCCGGACGCTCTACAGTGACAGCATGGAATCTCGAACCCAGATGACCGCCGCGGAGCTCCGGCAGCTCCAGGCCCCGCTCAAGGACCGCTACCGGGCGGAGCCCGAGGCGGCCCGCACGCCCCTGCACTCCCACGGGAACTTCCGGGACCCCGGCCTGACCTGCACGGTGGACACCTGGGCGGGCCCCGTGCGCGGCGGCCCGCACGCCGCCACCGGCGGTGACGGCAGCGACGCCTGCTCCGGGGACATGCTCCTCGACGCGCTCCTGGCCTGCGCCGGGGTGACGCTGCGCAGCGTCGCCACCGCCATGGGCGTGGAGGTGCGCTCGGCCGAGCTGACCGCCGACGGCATGTTCGACGCCCGCGGCACCCTCGGCGTGGACCGTTCCGTGCCCGTCGGGGTGCAGGACGTCGTGGTGACCGCCCGGGTGGACGCCGACCTCGACGACACCGCCCTGGAGCGCCTCGCGCGCGCCACGGAGCGGTACTGCGTGGTCAGCCAGAGCCTGAAGGCCGACGTGCGGTTCGTCCTCGAGCGCGTGTAGCGACCCGCCCCTCGGGACGGGAGCGGCCCCGGAAGCACCAGGCTTCCGGGGCCGCTGCGCGTGCCGGGACAGGACGTCCCGGGGCGCGACCTGCCGGGGCGGGGCCCGTCAGGACAGGACCTGCCGCTTCGCCGAGATGACCCCGGTGTTGAAGCCGGCCAGGTGGAGGCCGCCGTGGAAGCGGGCGTGCTCGATCTTCAGGCAGCGGTCCATCACCACGTCGAGCCCTCCCTCCTCGGCGATCCGGGCGGCCTCCTCGTGCCAGGAGCCCAGCTGCAGCCACAGGGTCTTCGCCCCGACGGCCACGGCGTCGCGCGCCACGCCGGGGAGGTCGTCGTGGCGCCGGAAGGCGTCGACGAGGTCCGGGGTCTCCGGCAGGTCCGCCAGGGACGGGTAGACGGGCCGGCCCATGATCTCCCGCAGCACCGGGTTGACGAAGTACACCCGGTACGGCGAGGAGGACAGCAGGTAGGTGGAGACGAAGTAGGAGGCGCGGGAGGGCTTGTCGGACGCCCCCACGATCGCGATCGACTCCGTGCCGCGCAGCAGCTTCAGCCGCTCGGGGGCGCTCGGCCCCTGCCAGGTGCGGGTCTCGGCGGTCATCGGAGTGCTCCTTCGACGGTCGGGGCGGACGCCCGGGCGAGCCCGGTGGCCGCGGAGAGGGCCTGGTCGAGGTCCCAGAGGATGTCCTCGGCGTCCTCGATGCCCACGGAGATGCGGATGAGGTCCTCGGACACCCCGCCCACCTCCAGCTGCTCGGGGCTGAGCTGCTGGTGCGTGGTGGAGGCCGGGTGCAGCACGAGGGTGCGGGCGTCGCCGATGTTGGCGAGGTGGCTGGCCAGCTGCAGGTTCTCGATGAACCGCTCGCCGACCTGCCGCCCGGTGAGCTCACCGGTGGCCGTCACGCCGAACGAGAAGACGGAGCCCACGCCCAGCGGCAGGTACTTCCGGGCCCGCTCGTGGTGGGGGTGGTCCGGCAGCCCCGCGTAGTTGACGTAGGAGACCCGCGGGTCCTCCGCGAGCCACTGCGCCACGGCCGCGGCGTTGGCCAGGTGGGCGTCCATGCGCTGCGGCAGCGTCTCGACGCCCTGCAGCAGGTTCCACGCCGACTGCGGGGACAGCGCCGGACCGATGTCCCGCAGCTGCTCCGAGCGCAGCTTGGTCAGGAAGCCGTACTCGCCGAAGTTCTCCCACCAGGAGACGTTTGTTGTAGGAGGCCACGGGCTCGGTCATGGACGGGAAGTTGCCGTTGCCCAGTCGAAGCGCCCGGACTCCACGACGACGCCGCCCAGCGTGGTGCCGTGGCCGCCCAGGAACTTGGTGGCCGAGTGGATGACGATGTCCGCGCCGTGCTCCATCGGGCGGACCAGGTACGGCGGGGTCATCGTGGCGTCGACCACGAGCGGGACGCCGGCCGCGTGGGCCACGGCTGCCAGGCCCTCGAGATCGGCGACCTCCCCGGAGGGGTTCGCGACGACCTCGGTGTAGACGGCCCTGGTGCTCGGCCGCAGCGCCGCCCGGTAGTCCTCCGGGTCCGTGCCGTGCACGAACGTGGTGTCCACGCCGAAGCGGCGCAGCGTGACGTCGAGCTGGGTGACGGTCCCGCCGTAGAGCTGGCCGGCCGCCACGATGTGGTCGCCCGCCTGGGCGAGCGCGGCGAAGGTCAGGAACTCGGCGGCCATCCCCGAGGCGGTGGCCACGGCGCCGATGCCGCCCTCCAGGGAGGCGATGCGCTCCTCGAACGCGGCGACGGTGGGGTTGCCGATCCGGGAGTAGATGTTGCCGTACTTCTGCAGGGCGAACAGGTTGGCGGCGTCGTCGGCGTCCTTGAAGACGAACGAGCTGGTCTGGTAGATCGGGACCGCGCGGGCGCCGTGCTCGGCGTCGGGGGTGCCCCCGGCGTGCAGGGCGCGGGTGCGGAACCCGAACTGGTGGTCGGCCATGGGAAGGACTCCTCGTGCGAGTGGTGCCGCTGGTCGGTCCCGGGCGGAGAGGTGTCCCGGCCGGGGTGCCGGGAGTGCGCTGCTCCATCGGTCCTGGCGGTAGCACCGTGCGGTCTGCGACGTCGACCACGGTTGCTGCGGCGTCGACGATCCAGGTCTCTCGGCCGCTCGGGATGGCTGCCCTCCATTCTGCGGCTCCGGGTGCCGGAGCGCCAGCCGGGACCCCGGGGAGACCCCGGCGGACTATGCTCGGCACCAGTCGTGGAGCGCAGCCGCCTCCGCGGTCCCGACGACGCTGCGGAGGAATCCTGTGACCGGCACACGGCAGTACACCATCGACGTCATCGCCGGCGACGGCATCGGCCAGGAGGTCATGCCGGCCGCGCTGCGCTGCGTCGACGCCCTGGCGGACGCGCACGGCTTCACGGTGCGCTGGCGGGAGCGGGACTGGGGCTCGGACCACTACCGGGCGCACGGGAGGATGATGCCGGCCGACGGCATCGAGCAACTGGCCTCCGGGGACGGCGTCCTGCTCGGCGCGGTCGGCGCCCCGGACATCCCCGACGACGTGACGCTGTGGGGGCTGCTAATCCCGATCCGCCGGGAGTTCCACCAGTACGTCAACCTCCGGCCGATCCGGATCCTGCCCGGCGTCACCTCGCCGCTGCGCGGACTGGACGAGCTGGACCTGGTCGTCGTCCGGGAGAACATCGAGGGGGAGTACTCGGAGGTCGGCGGCCGGCTCTACCGGGGCCGGCCCGAGGAGATGGCCGTCCAGGAGTCCGTGTTCACCCGGGCGGGGGTGACCCGGATCGCCCGCTACGCGGCCGAGCTGGCCCAGCAGCGCTCCGGGCGGCTCGTCTCGGCCACGAAGTCCAACGGGATCATCCACACGATGCCCTTCTGGGACGAGGTCGTGGAGGCGACGGCCGCCGAGTACCCGGGGGTGACGGTCGAGAGGGTGCTCATCGACGCGCTGGCCGCCCGGATGGTGCTCAAGCCGCGCAGCGTCGACGTGGTCGTGGCCTCCAACCTCTTCGGCGACATCCTCTCCGACCTCGCGGCCGGGGCCGCCGGGTCCATCGGGGTGGCGCCCAGCGCCAACCTGAACCCGGAGAAGACCCATCCGTCCATGTTCGAGCCGGTGCACGGCTCCGCGCCCGACATCGCCGGGCAGGGCATCGCGAACCCCGTGGGCACGATGTGGGCCGCCGCCATGATGCTGGACCACCTGGGCGAGGGCGGGGCCGCCCGGCACCTCGAGTCCGCCTTCGAGCAGGCCATGGCCGGCGGCACCCTGACCGGGGACCTGGGCGGCACGGCGAGCACCGAGGAATTCACGCAGGCCGTGCTGGCCCGCTGCACCACGGCCCCGTAGCCGCGGGCCCCGAGAGCCCAGGGCCTCGCAGCCCAGGGCCGTCCGGCGCAGCGCCGGACGGCTTCCAGACCGGGAGCCCGGCCCGGCGGAGGCCCGTGGCCCGGCGGCGCCGGGCTCCGGGGCGGCTCAGATCACCAGCCCAGGGCGAAGGGGCCGATGAGCACCGTGAAGAGCGTGATCAGGATGACGCCCACGATGTTGAGCACGATGCCGCCGCGGACCATCTCGGCGATCTTGACCTGGCCGGTGGCGAAGACGATGGCGTTGGGCGGGGTGCCCACCGGGAGCATGAAGGCGCAGGTGGCCGCCAGCGCCGCCGGGATCAGCAGCGTCATGGGATCCACCCCGATGCCCACCGCGACCCCGCCCAGGATCGGGATGAACGTGGCCGCGGTGGCGGTGTTGGACGTGATCTCGGTCAGCAGCAGCACGATCGTGACCACCGCCGCGAGCAGCAGGACGATCGGCAGCGCGCCGAGCCCGCTGACCTGCGCGCCGAACCAGGCGTCGAGCCCGGTGCCGGCCACGGCGGCGGCCAGGGACAGGCCGCCGCCGAAGAGCAGCAGGACCCCCCAGGGCAGGCCCTCCTCGGCGTCGTTCCACTCCAGGGTCATGTTGCCCTGCTTGTCCCCGGGCAGCAGGAAGAGCAGCACGCCGGCGCCGATGGCCACCACCGTGTCGTCGAAGATCTCCAGCCAGGGCAGCTGCTCGCCGAGGTCGCCGATCCCGGAGAGCAGGCCGGGCACGATCCAGAAGAACGCCGCGGTGACGAACACGGCGAGCACGGTCTTCTCGCCCTTGCTCATGGAGCCCAGGGCGGCGATCTCCTCGTCGATGAGCTGCCGGCCCCCGGGCACCTCGGCCAGGTGGAAGCGGAAGATCACCCGGGTGAGCAGCAGCCACGCCAGACCGATGAAGACCACCACGATGGGCACGCCGAGCATCATCCACTGGGCGAAGCCCACGGTGCGGCCCAGCTCCTCGCTGATGTAGCCGGCCACGATCGCGTTGGGCGGGGAGCCCAGCAGGGTGCCGAGGCCGCCGATGGTGGCCGCCCAGGCGATCGCCAGCACCAGGGCCACGCCGAACAGGCGCACGTCGCGGTCGTCGATGACGTCGCTGATGGCCTGGCCCGACCGGATGTCCTCGCCCATCGCCGCCGCCTCGGCGCGGGTGGCGCCCTTGCGGCTGTTCTCGACCACCAGCGTGAGCACGGACAGCCCGATGGGCAGCATCATCAGGGTGGTCGCGGTGTTGGAGACCCACATGGACAGGAAGGCCGTGGAGATCATCAGACCGAGGATGATCTGCCGCGGATGGGTGCCGACCCGGCGCAGGGTCAGCAGCGCGATCCGGCGGTGCAGGTTCCACTTCTGCATGGCGATCGCGATCAGGAACCCGCCCAGGAACAGGAACACGATGGGGTTGGCGTAGGGGGCGGTGACCTCGGAGACCTCCAGCGCGGTGAGCACCGGGAACAGCACGATCGGCAGAAGCGAGGTCACCGACAGGGGCATGGACTCGGTCATCCACCACACCGCCATCAGCGTGGCCACCGCGCCCACCACCCGGGCGTCGGCGGAGACGTCCGCTCCGCCCAGCAGGAACCACACGACCACGGCCAGCAGCAGCCCCAGCCCGCGCAGCAGCCACGTGCGGACCGGCGCCCGGGCGGGCTCGCGGTCCTCCGGCTCGTAGTCGAACTCGCCTTGTTCGGGTATGACGCCCCGGGACTGGTCGCTCACGTGATCCACCTCACACTCCGTCGTGTCGTGCTCGTGAACGTAGCAGTCGAGGCCCGGGGGAACAAGGCGCTCGCGAACGTGTCAGTCGCCGTCCGCGGCCCGTCGCGGGAAGCGGTTGCGCAGGTTCTCCCGCGCCACCGCCGAGAGGTTCTCGACCGGCAGCCCGGCCGGGCAGACCTCCACGCAGTCGCCCAGCAGGGAGCACGGGCCGAACTCGTCCTCGGCCGCGGCGAGCACCTTCGCGGAGCGCTCCCGGCGCTCGGCGTCGTTCGTGGCCAGCGGCGGCAGCTCCCGCAGCATGGTGCCCACGAAGAGCTGCCCCGAGCCGTTGGGGCAGGAGGAGATGCACGCCCCGCAGCTGATGCAGCCGCCGTTGGCCAGCGCCTTCATCGCCACGGGGAACTTGGCCGCCTTGGCCACGCGGCGCAGCGCCTTCTTGTCCACCGAGAGGTCCTGCTTCACGGGCAGGGAGGCCGCCTGCAGCGGCTCGATGCGCACGCGGTCCCCGTCCCGGTAGGCGCCCAGGTGCTGCATGCAGCTGGCGGCGTTGCGCTCGGGGCCGTGCGCCACGCCGTCGACCGTCACCCCGCACTTGCCGCACACGCCCTCCCGGCAGCCGTCGTCGAAGGCGATGGGCTCCTCGCCGGCGGCCTCCCGCTGGGCGTTGATCCGGTCCAGCAGCTCCAGCACGGTCATGTCCGGGTCGGCGTCCGGGACGACGTGGGTCGCGAACCGCCCGGGCTCGTCCGGGGAGGCCTGGCGCCACACGTCCACGGTCAGGGAGAAGGTGCTCACTCGCTCGGGTCCTTGTCGTCGGGGGGTCGTCCGGAAGGGGGTCAGCGGACCGCGCGCGTCAGCACGGCCACCGGGATCGTGGTGTTGCCGACGGCCACCGCGGCGCCGAAGGCGTTGGCGCCGATCCGCAGCCGCCGCTGGGTGCGCCGGTCGGCGCCGGCCCCGATGTCGTTGGCGATCTCCGGGATGCCGTGCACCAGGTGCGCGGCCAGCGCGGCCATCGACACGGCGTACGCGACCGCCACGGGCGGCCGGGACAGGCTCGCGACGAGGTTGGCGTAGGCGCTGCCGTGCGCGAAGTCCCGGGACGCGGCGGGCCGGGTCCCCGTGGTCAGGTCCAGGACGTGGAAGGCCGTGAACAGGCCCAGCACGCCGCCGGTGCTGCGCATCGAGCGCCGGGCCACCTCCCACGGGGAGCGGCGCCGTCCCCGCGGCCTCCGGGGCCGCCGCGGCAGGAGCGTGCCGTTGGCCCGCCAGGCGCGGGCGGTGAGCATCGCGGCGGCCCCACGTGCACGGCCAGGCTCGCGGTGAGGACCGCGCGCGCCCCCCAGAGCACGGTGCCGCGCGGCAGCACGGGAGCCCCGGCGGTGCGGAGGAACTCGGCGTAGGCGTTGAACTTCTCCTCGCCTGGTAGACCTTCAGGTTGCCGAGCATGTGCACCAGCACGTAGCCGGAGAACACGGCGCCGGACCCGGCCATCCCCAGCTTGAGATCGGTGCTGGACAGCTCGGGCAGGGCGGCGGGGACGGGGACCCGGGGCAGCTCCGCCGAGGGGGCGGCGCCGGTCCGGGGCGGGGCTCGGTGGGGGAGGAGCTCACGGTGTTCATCCTAGGAGTCCGGCGCGGGGCTGGTCACACGGCTCAACGTGGGGTCATCCGGCTTGACGGCGCGGGGCCGGGCACCCCGGCGGTTCAGCCGCGTGCCGCCAGCACCTCGGCGATGCGCTCGAGCGACTCCTCGTTCTGCAGGGAGGAGCGGTCGCCGAGCGGCTCGCCCTCCCACAGCTGCGCGAGGAGCCGGCGGGTGATCTTCCCGGAGCGGGTCTTCGGCAGCTCCGGGACCGCCACGACGGCCCGCGGCTTGGCGATCGGGCCGATCTCGCGGGCCACGTGCTCCCGCAGGGCCGCGGTCAGCTCGTCCGCCGGGACCCGCCCGGCCTCGGACGTCAGCACGACGTACGCGAGCACCGCGTGCCCGGTCAGCTCGTCGCGCACGGGCGCGGCCCCGGCCTCCACGACCCACGGGTGGGTGACGAGGGCCGACTCGATCTCGATGGTCGACAGCCGGTGCCCGGAGACGTTGATGACGTCGTCGACCCGGCCCAGGATGTAGATGTCGCCCTCGTCGTCGTAGCGGGCGCCGTCCCCGGCGAGGAACCAGCCCTGCTCGGCGTAGGCCTGCCAGTAGGAGGACAGGTAGCGCTGCGGATCGCCCCAGACGGTGCGCGCCATCGACGGCCCGGTCCGGTCGACGACGACGAAGCCCTGCACCCCGGGCGGGACCGTCGCCCCGGCCTCGTCGACCACGCGGGTGGAGAGCCCCGGGACCGCGCGGGTGGCGCATCCGGGCTTGAGGGCGGTGTGCGGAGCGCCGTCGTCGAACGTCCCCGGGGGCGCGAACTGCGGGTCGTGCGGGCGCGGGGACATCACGGTCGCGCCGGTCTCGGACTGCCACCAGGTGTCCACGAACGGCACCTCGTCCCGGCCCAGCTGGGCGCGCAGCCAGCGCCACGCCTCCGGGTTGACCGACTCGCCCACGGAGCCGAGCAGCCGGACGGAGTTGAGGTTGTAGAGCGGGGGGACGCCCTTCGGGAACGCGCCCATGAGCGAGCGGATCAGGGTGGGCGCCGTGTAGTAGGTGGTGACCCCGTAGCGCTCGATCACCTCGAAGTGCCGGCCCCAGTGCGGGGTGTTCGGAGTGCCCTCGTAGATCACCTCGGACACGCCGTTGACCAGCGGGCCGTAGATCTCGTAGGTGTGCGCGGTGACCCAGGCCAGGTCGGCGGTGCACCAGTGCACGGTCGAGTCGACCTTGACGGGGTCGTTGACGGTGGACAGCTCGTCGGGCCGCAGCCGTCCCTCGTCGTCGCGCACGTCCGGCAGCAGGTCGAAGAGCAGGGCGTGGGTGTAGGCGGCCTGCACCAGGTAGCCGCCCATGGTGTGCACCAGGCCCTTGGGGCGGCCGGTGGTGCCGGAGGTGTAGATGATGAACAGCGGGCTCTCCGCGTCGAAGGCCTCGGCCTCGTGCACGTCGGACTGCTCGGCCACCAGCTCGTGCCACCACACGTCGCGCCCGCGCGTCCACGGGACCGCGTCCTCCTCCTTGGAGTGCGTCCCCCGGGTGCCGCGCGGCAGGTCGCTGCGGCCCGGGCGGGAGGTGCGGCGCACCACGACGACGTGCTCGATCGCGTTGTCCCCGCCGCACGCCTCGTCGGCGACGGCCTTGACGGGCACCACGGCCCCGCGCCGGTGCTGCCCGTCGGTGGTCACGAGCACCTTCGCCCCGGTGTCCTCGACGCGGAACCGCAGGGCCTCCGCGGAGAACCCGCCGAAGACCAGCGAGTGCACGGCGCCGATCCGGGCGCAGGCCAGCGTGATGATGACGGTCTCCGGGATCACCGGCAGGTAGATCACCACCCGGTCGCCCTGCGTCACGCCCAGGGCGAGCAGGGCGTTGGCCGCCCGGGAGACCTCGCGCTGCAGGTCCGCGTAGGTGTAGACGAGCCGGTCGCCGGGCTCGCCCTCGTAGTACAGGGCCACGTGGGCGCCGCGGCCCGCCTCGACGTGGCGGTCCACGCAGTTGTGCGCCACGTTGAGCTTCCCGCCCTCGAACCACGCGAGCTCCGGGACCGACCAGGTGGGCCGGCCCTCCGCGTCCTGCCCGATCCGCCGGGGTCCCTCGAACCGGTGCGCCGTGGTCCACGGCTCGGCCCAGTCGAGCCGGGAGGCCTGGCCCTCCCAGAAGGCGACGCGGGCCGCGTCGGAGACCAGGGCCGGGTTCGGGGTGGGGGAGAGCGGGTCGCTCCAGCTGGCGTTCACGGTGCTGCGGTCCTTTCCTGGCGGCACGGGCGTGCCCGGTGTGTGCCCACTGTGCCAGACGGTGATGTCAGGCCCATTTCTTCACGGCCCACTTCTCGAACACGCCGAGCAGCGCGTCGGAGAGCTTGCCGAGCACGGCCAGCAGGACGATCGCCAGCAGCAGCCGGTCGGTGCGGCCGTTGTTCTGCGAGTCGGTGAGCAGGAAGCCCAGGCCCATGGACGCGCCCAGCAGCTCCGCGGCCACCAGGAACAGCCAGGCCTGGGCCAGCGCCAGGCGCAGCCCCGAGATGACCGAGGGCATGACCGCCGGCAGCTGCACCGTGGTGAGCAGCCGCAGCCCGTGCACCCCGAAGGCCCGGGCCGCCTCGAGCAGGTTGCGGTCCACGTGCTGCAGGGCCGCCGAGACGGTGGTGTAGACGGGGAAGAACGCCCCGATCGCCACCAGCGTCACCTTGGAGTCCTCGCCGAGGCCGATCCACAGCAGCAGCAGCGGCACCCAGGCCAGCGAGGGCACCGCGCGGAAGGCGCCGATCGTGGGGCCCACCAGCGCGGAGCCCCGGCGGGAGAGCCCGATGAAGGAGCCCGCCGCCAGGCCCAGCCCGGCGCCGATCAGGAAGCCGATGAGCACCCGCTGGGTGGAGATGCCCACGTGCGTCCACAGCTCGCCCCGGGACAGGAGGTCGGCGCCCGCGGCCAGGACCGTCAGCGGGGCGGGCAGCTGGACGGGGCTGAAGACGCCCGCGGTGGACACCACGTGCCACAGCACCAGCAGCGCCGCGGGCAGGAGCAGGCCGAGCCCCGCGCGCAGCAGGGGACGGCGGCGGGGCTCCGCGACGGCGGCGGGCGCGTCGCCCGGGTCGTCGGCGTGGACGGCCGGCTCGGCGCCGACGACCTGCTCGGCGCCGGCGCGGTCGGTGCGGACGGCCTCCCCGGACGGGCTCAGCGGCGACGTCACTGCCCGGCCTCCGCGCCCTCGGCGGCTTCGGCCACGCGGGCGGCGTCGGCGTCCTCGGCGTAGGAGCTCTCCACGAGGCCGGCCAGGGCCTCGTCGATCTGCTCCTGGCCGGACACGTCACCGGAGTCCACGAAGATCGGGCCGACCTTCTCGAGCACGGCAAGCTGCTGCTCGCCGGGCACGTGGTCGATGTCCAGGTGGGTGCGCTCGAGCACCTGCTCGGCCACGGACAGCTCGATCCCGGCCGCGTCGGCCAGCAGCTGCGCGGTCTCCTCCGGGTGGGCCAGCGCCCAGTCCCGGGCGTAGGCGTAGACGTCCACCACGGTCTGCGCCGCCTCGGGCTGCTCCTCGAGGAAGTTCTCGTGCGCGTTGAGGAAGCCGTAGGTGTTGAAGTCCACGTTGCGGTAGAACAGCTCGGCGCCGTTCTGCTCCGCGGCGGCCATGATCGGGTCCAGCCCGGCCCAGGCGTCCACCTGGCCGTTCTCCAGCGCCGAGCGCCCGTCGGCGTGCTGCAGGTTCTGGATCGTGACGTCGGCCGGGTCCACCCCGCCCTCCTCGAGGGCCTGGAGCAGGAAGAAGTAGGGGTCGGTGCCCTTGGTGGCGGCCACGGTGCGGCCCTCGAGGTCGGCCACGGACTCCACCCCGGTGCCCGGGGTGGTGACGAGCGCGGACCACTCCGGCTGCGAGTACAGGTCGATCACCTTGATCGGGGTGTCGTTGCTGCGGGCCAGCAGCGCCGCGGAACCGGCGGTGGAGCCGACGTCGACCGCCTCGGCGCGCAGCGCCTCGTTGGCCTTGTTCGAGCCCGCGGACTGCACCCACTCGACCTCGGTGCCCTCCTCGGCGAAGGCGGCCTCGAGCCAGCCCTTCTCCTTGATCACCACGGAGAGCGGGTTGTAGGTGGCCCAGTCGACCGTGATCTTCTCGGCGGCCTGGGCCCCGCCGGAGCCCTCCCCGGCCATGCACCCGGTCAGGGACAGGGCCAGGACGGCGGCCAGGGCGGGAATCGTGCGGGCGGGGCGCGGGGACAGCGGCATGGTGGGGCCTTTCGTGGTGGGGTGGGCGTGCCGGGCGGACCCGGCGCGGCGCAGGGCCGCGCCGCACCCGGGGGAGCGGGGCGGGATCAGCGGGTCGCGGGGTGGTGGGCGTCGACGCCCAGGTGGCCGAGCAGCTGCACCCGCAGCTCGGCGAGGACCTCGGAGGCCCGGTCCCGGGGACGGTCGCCGGGCACGGAGAGCACCGTGCTGATCGACGCGGGGGCGGTCGGGCCGGTGCGGCCCAGGACCACGATCCGGTCGGCCAGCTGCAGCGCCTCGTCGACGTCGTGGGTCACCAGCAGCACGGTGGTCGGCTGCGCGGCGTGGACGGTGAGCAGCAGGTCCTGCATCCGCAGCCGGGTCAGGGCGTCGAGGGCGCCGAAGGGCTCGTCGAGCAGCAGCACACCGGGGTTGCGGGCCAGCGCCCGGGCCAGCGATGCGCGCTGGGCCATGCCGCCCGAGATCGCCCGGGGACGGTGGTGGGCGTGGGCGGTCAGCCCGACCAGGCGCAGCAGGTCGTCGATCACGGCGTCGGCCTCGGCCCGGCCCAGCCCGGAGGGCAGGCCCAGGCGGACGTTCTCGCGCACGGAGCGCCACGGGAGCAGCCGCGGCTCCTGGAAGGCCACCGCACAGCGCGGGTCGATCCCGGAGACGGGTGTGCCGTCGATGAGCACCCGGCCCGCCGAGGCGGTGTCGAGGCCGGCGGCGGCCCGCAGCAGCGTGGACTTGCCGCAGCCGGAGGGCCCCAGGATCGCGAGGACCTCCCCGGGGCGGACCGTGACGTCGACGTCGTGCAGGACGTGGTGGCTGTGCCCGCCGGACGGGAAGGCCTTGCCGACGTGCTCGAAGGCCACCGAGTAGGCGCGCTTCGTGGTGGCCGGTGCGGTGGCGGCGGTGGACGGTGCAGAGCCCAGCAGAGACGTGCCCATGATCAACTCCATCGGTCCTGGCATTAGCACCTCGCACGGGGATCGGACGGATCCGTGCCGGTTGCTGCGACGTCGACGAGCCAGGTCTCTCAGCCGCTCCGGATGGTTACGGCCCCATTGAACGTGCTCCGCGGGTCGCGTGGCAAATCGCGCCGCGGGCCGTCATGGTCGAAAACGGTGGCACGTCGGGCCCTCGTGCCGCACCATGGACCCATGACGAGCCGGCACACCTCGACCCGGGCGGACCTGGTCCGCGACGCCTGCACGGCGTTCGCGGCGGTCCTCGACGGGCTCGGTGACGACGACTCCTGGGCGCCCACCGGCTGCCGCGGGTGGTCGGTGCGGGACCTCGCCCACCACTGCGCCGCGGACGCGGTGCGCGGGCTGGTCGCCCTGCACACGCCCACCACGGCCCGCCCGGACCGGGACGCCGCGACCTACTGGGCGTACCGGGGCGCGGATGCCGCGGCCGCCGCCGAGGTCCGGCGCCGCACCCGGGCCGCGGCGAGCCTGTACCCGGACTGGGAGGAGCTGCGGGGGCACTACCGGGAGTCGGCACGGGCGCTCGTGCACGCGGCGGAGCACTGCCGGCCCGGCGGGACGGTCCGCACCCAGGGCCACGTGCTCCGCGTGGACGACCTCCTGAGCACCCTGGCGGTGGAGGCCACGGTGCACCACCTGGACCTCATCGAGCACCTGGAGGGCTGCCCGGGGCCTGCGGTGGACGGGCTCGCCGAGGTCCGCCGGGTCCTCATCGACCTGTGGGAGCGGGAGCCGCCCGAGCACTGGAGCGACGAGCACTTCGCCCGGGTGGGCACCGGCCGGGCGGCCCTGCCCGCCCAGGACCGGGCCCAGCTGGGCCCGGAAGCAGACCTCCTCCCCTCTTCTCCTGACCTCCGCCCCCCCGCCGAGGTTGCACGTGTCGGCGTCCCGCGGCCGGTGGCCGGGACCTGCAATCTCGGGACACGGTGGGGCGCGATCGGGGCGAGCGGGGCGGGTCCGTGCCAGGGTGGGGGCATGAGCCGCAACGATCCCGCCGTGATCGACCGCCTGATGACACAGCCCGGACGCTGGGCCGTGGTGGGGCTGACCGGGAACACGGCCCGGCCCGCGCACTCGGTCGCGAAGCGCATCCGGGACGACCTCGGCATGACGATCGTCCCGGTCAACCCGAAGGGCGAGGTGGTGCACGGGGAGCCCGGCTTCCGCACGCTCGCCGAGGTCCCGGGGCCGATCGACGTGGTGGACTGCTTCGTCAACTCCCGCCGCGTCGGAGCGGTCGTGGACCAGGCCGTCGCCGCCGGCGCGAGGGCCGTGTGGCTGCAGCTGGGCGTCGTGGACCACGCGGCCGCGGCCCGCGCCGCCGCCGCCGGGCTGGACGTGGTGATGGACACGTGCCCGCTGATCGAGCTCGGGGCGCGGCTGCGGCAGGGCTGGACGCTGGACCCGCGGCGCACCCCGCCGCTCGCGCCGCCGGTCTGACTCCTGCCGCGGTCCTGCCGCGCACCGGGAGGACGAGGGGTTGCCCCGCGTCCGGGGGGACCCGCTAAGCTAGTCCGCGACGACGATGACGAGTCCCGACGCGAAGCTCTGGCTGGTCGGGCGGCAACCCTCTCCCGTAGCGGGGTGCCCCAGATGAACATCGGGCCGCGGCGCACCCGCCCCGCGGCAAGTACGGCGCCCCTGAGTGCGTCGGACCCGCGAGCAGGTCTTCACGACGCACGGGCGCGGGTCGGTGATCGACCGTGGAGGTCCCTGTGAGCAAGCGCATCGCCCTGAACGCCTTCGACATGACCTGCGTGGGGCACCAGGCCCCGGGCCTGTGGAAGCACCCGCGCTCCCGTGCCGACGAGTACAACACCCTCGAGTACTGGACGGACGTCGCCCAGGTCCTGGAGAAGGGCCTGTTCGACGCGATGTTCCTCGCCGACGTGGTCGGCTACTACGACGTCTACCAGAACTCCGCGGCGCCGGTGATCAAGGACGCCACCCAGATCCCGGTCAACGACCCGTTCATGCAGATCTCCGCGATGGCGGCCGTGACCAAGCACCTCGGCTTCGGGGTGACCAGCGCCATCACCTACGAGCAGCCGTACCCGCTGGCGCGGAAGTTCGCGACCCTCGACCATCTGACCAGGGGTCGGATCGGCTTCAACGTGGTGACGTCCTACCTGAAGTCCGCGGCCGAGAACCACGGACTGACGGAGCAGATCTCCCACGACGAGCGGTACGAGATCGCCGAGGAGTTCATGGAGGTCTGCTACAAGCTGTGGGAGGGGTCCTGGGAGGACGGCGCGGTCAAGCGCGACCGCAGGAACGGGGTCTTCGCCGACCCGTCCCTCGTGCACCCCATCCAGCACCACGGCAAGTACTTCGACGTGCCGGGCATCGGGCTGACCGAGCCGTCCCCGCAGCGCACCCCGCTGATCTTCCAGGCCGGTGCCTCCTCGCGCGGGCGCGCGTTCGCCGGGCGGCACGCGGAGGCCGTGTTCGTGGGCGGCATCCGCCCGGACCTCACCCGCGTGGTCACCGACAAGCTGCGCGACGAGGCCGAGGCCCAGGGCCGGGGGCGGGACGACCTCAAGATCTTCGCCATGCTGCACGTGATCGTCGACGAGACCGACGCGAAGGCCGAGCAGAAGCGCCGCGACTACGAGCAGTACGCGGACGCCGACGGCGCCCTGGGCCTGGTGGGCGGCTGGTCCGGGGTGGACCTGGGCCGCTACGACGAGAACGACGTGCTGGAGTACATCAAGACCGACTCCATCCAGTCCTTCCTCACCCCGTTCACCACCGCGGACCCGAAGAAGAAGTGGACGGTCAAGGAGGTCGCCAAGCACATCTCGATGGGTGGGATGGGCGTGCCGATCGTCGGGTCCCCGCAGACGGTGGCCGACGAGCTGGAGCGGTGGATCGACGACGGCGGCCTGGACGGCATCAACCTCGCCTACCACGTCTCCCCGGGCTCGTTCGAGGACTTCGTGGAGTGGGTCGTGCCGGAGCTGCAGAAGCGCGGCCGCTACCGCACCGCCTACGAGGGCACCACGCTGCGCGAGAACGTCTACGGCGCCGGACAGACCAAGGTGCTCGACACCCACCCGGCCGCGCGGTACCGGGGCGCCTACGCCGGGAAGCCGTCCGCCGCGGACACCCCCGCCCGCGATCTCGTGTCCTGACCCGTCCGTGACCAGGGAGGTCCGCCGCAACGTTTGATCTCGGACGCCGGCGCAGTACGCTGGTGGTACCAAGCATGCTTTCCATGAACGTCCGCCCCTCCGGGATCCGTACCCGGACCACCGCAGACACCCAGGAAGCGAGGCACCACCATGACCACCCCCGCCGCCCGGCCGGACCGCCGGACCACCCACCGCTCGCCCGTCCAGACCGCCGCTCTCTTGTACGGCGCGGTCTTCCTGCTCGTGGGCATCGCCGGGTTCATCCCCGGCATCACCACGAACTACGACCAGCTCAT
>NZ_MKJW01000098.1:0-36406 GCF_001942375.1 Kocuria sp. CNJ-770 | reverse complement strand
CCCCGTCCACTCGTCCCGTCCCACTCGTGCCTGAGGAGGATCTCGTCGCCCGACCACCACACCCCCGGCGGCGGCGGGCGGCGTCGCGCCGCGCGTGGTGATCCGCGGCGGGGCCGGGCTGCGCACCGAGCGGCGCACCGTCGTCGACGAGTCCGAGCGCACCGTCACCGTCGACGACGGCACCCGCTTCTCGAAGGCCACCGGCCTCGCGTGGAGCCCCGCGACCCTGGACACCGCCGACCTGGAGGCCGCCCCCGCTCGCGTGGTGACCGAGGGCCACCCGGAGTTCGAGCAGCTGTGGGCCGACGCCGGGCTGAGCGCGTTCACCGACAACGACCACGCGGCCTACGTCGAGGGCCGGATCGCGGCCAACCGGCTCGCCCGCCGCGGGGGCGTCCACGACCACTACGACGTCGCCGCCATCATCGACGAGCTGGCCGCCATCCACCCGGACCTCGAGGCCGTCCCCGAGGACCTGTTCTGGGCCGTCGTCGACAAGCACACCCGGGACGAGGGCCGGGACCTCACGCCGTGACGGGGCGCCGGGCCGGCAGCGGTCCCCGCACGGCGCTGCGGGACCGGACGCCCCCGCCTCGATGTCCTTTGTGACGCGGCCGCCGCCGGTCCGGTATATGCTTTTGCAAACACCGTTGCCGGCGTGCCTCCCCCCGCGTGCCGCGAATCCAGGAGCCCCCCATGCCCCGTCGTGTCCTGCTGTCCGCCGCCGCCGTGGCCTCCGTCGTCTCGCTGGTCCTCACCCCGGCCGCCGAGGCGGCCAAGGACCGGACGACCACGGTCGCCGGCCAGTCGAAGAAGACCGACCGGCTCACCGAGCCGACCTCCGATCCCGTCCCCGAGGCGTCCGCGGAGTCCCCCGTGTCGCCCTCGGCGGACCTGGCCGCCACCACGACGACCGTGGCGCCGTCCATGACGACCGCCGCCCTCGCCCCGGCCTCCGAACCACAGGTCCGGACCTGCCCCCTGCGTTTCGGCGTGGGCACCCCCGGCGGCCCGGCCGCCGGCGGCGAACTGGCCGAGGTCGCCTCGCTCACCGGGGAGAAGCCCTCGATCGTGCTGGGCTACAAGGACTTCCGGCAGCCCGTCCCCTACTGGGAGCTGGAGCAGGCCCGCTCCGCCGGGGCCACGACGCTGCTGACCTGGGAGCCGTGGGTCTGGGGCGGGGGGCTCGACCAGCCCGCCTACGCCCTGGACCGGATCGCCGCCGGCGACCACGACGCCTACATCACCGACTGGGCCACGCGCCTGGCGGACTGGGGCGGGCCCGTGATGCTGCGCTTCGGCCACGAGATGAACGGCAACTGGTACCCGTGGGCGGAGGGCGTCAACGGCAACGGGGCCGGCGACTACGTGGCGGCCTACCGCCACGTCCACGACATCTTCACGGCCGCCGGCGCCGACAACGTGGAGTGGGTCTGGAACCCGAACGTCCCCTACTGGGGCTCCACCCCGCTGGACGGCCTCTACCCCGGCGCCGACTACGTCGACACCGTCGCCCTGGACGGCTACAACTGGGGCACCTCGCAGAGCTGGTCGAGCTGGCAGCAGCCCTGGGAGCTCTTCGGCTGGGGCCTGGCGGAGATGCGCCGGCTGGCCCCGGGCAAGGAGATCATCGTCGCCGAGACCGCCTCCGCGGAGGCGGGGGGCTCCAAGGCGGAGTGGAACGCGCACCTGGTGTACTACCTGGCCGACCAGCCGGACGTGACCGGCCTGGTGTGGTTCCACTACGACAAGGAGGTCGACTGGCGGATCAGCTCCTCGGAGAGCTCCGCCGCGGCCCTGGCGCACCAGCTCGCCGAGCGCCCGTGCCCGTGACCGGCTGATCCGCCGGGCCGGGTGCCCCGGCGGCCGGCGCAGCGGACGGTCTCGCCGCCGGCGTCAGGACCGGAGGACCGGCGGTGCGGGCCGCTCCTCGAGACCCTCGCTCCGGCCGGCCCGTGCCGCGAGGCGCGCGTACGGCCCGCCCGCGGCCCGCAGCTGCGCGGGCGTGCCGCGCTCGACCACGCGGCCGGCGTCGAGCACGACCACCTGGTCGGCGTGCTCCACGGTGGAGAGACGATGGGCGATGGTCAGGGTGGTCCGGCCGGCCGCCAAGCGGTCCAGGGCGGCCTGCACCTGCGCCTCGGTGGTGTTGTCCAGCGCGCTGGTGGCCTCGTCGAGGACGAGCACCGGCGGATCGCGCAGCACGGTGCGGGCGATCGCCAGGCGCTGCTGCTCCCCGCCGGAGAAGCGGTGGCCCCGGGCGCCCACCAGGGTGTCCAGCCCGTCCGGCAGCCCGGCCACGGTGTCGGCGATGCGTGCGGCGCCGAGGGCCCGCCACAGGTCGGCGTCGGAGGCGTCCGGCTCGGCCAGCAGCAGGTTCTCGCGCACCGTGGCGTGGAGGAGATAGGTCTCCTGGGACACGACCCCGACGACGCGCGCGAGCTCCGCCGGATCCACGTCCCGCACGTCGGTGCCGTCGATGCTCACGCGCCCGTGGGTGGCGTCGTTGAGCCGCGGCAGCAGGGAGCCCAGCGTGCTCTTGCCCGAACCGGTGGCCCCGACCACGGCGGTGGTGGTGCCCGCGGCCAGCACCAGGTCGACGTCGTGCAGCACCTCGACCCCGTCGTCGTAGGCGAAGCGGACGCCCTCGAGCCGGACCTCTCCCCGCACCGTGCTCGGGTCCAGCGGGACAGGGGCGCCCGGGGTCGAGATCTGCGGCACGAGATCGAGGTACTCGAAGATCCGGCTGAAGAAGGCCAGGGCGGCCACCCACTGCACGCCGATGTTCAGCAGCCCCATCAGGGGCCGGAAGACCGCCCCCTGCAGGGCGGTGAACGCCACCAGGGTGCCGATGCTCATGCCCGCACCGGTGGCCGGGAACCCAGCGGCGAGGTAGACGACGGCCGGGATCGCCGCGAAGACGATCTGCATGGTGGCCATCCGCCAGCGGCCGGCCAGCTGACTGCGCAGCTCCAGGTGCACGAGCCGGTCGGAGCGGGCGGCGAAGCGGGCCGCGTCCCGGCCGGTGGTGCCGAGGGTCTTGGCGAGCCGGACCCCGGAGACGGACAGGCCCTCCTCGACCTGGGTGTGCAGCAGGGCGAGCTCGCGCTGGCGTTCGTCGGTCACCTCGCGGCGGATCAGCGCCACGCGCCGGGCCAGCCAGACGGCCGGCGGCAGGACCACCAGTGAGATCAGGCTCATCGCCGGGGACAGCGCGACCATCGCCGCGGCCGTGGCCACGGTGGTCGTGAGGTTCGAGGCCACCCCGGTGGCCGAGGTGGTGACCACCGACTGCATGCCGGAGATGTCGTGCGTGAGCCGGGACTGCACCTCCCCGCCCCGGGTCCGGGTGAAGAAGCCGAGCGACTGCGCCTGGAGGTGGGTGAACAGGTCCACGCGCAGGGCGTGCATCACCTGCTGGCCCATGGCGGTGGCGAGCCAGGTCTGCACCACGCCGAGCACGGCGGTCAGGGCGGCCACCCCGACCATCGCGGCGGTCAGCAGCAGGAGCAGGTGCGTGTCCCCCCGGGGCAGGGCCTCGTCGATGACGCCGCGGACCAGGAACGGCTGGGCCAGATTGATCACCGAGGCCGCGGTGATGAGGACCACGACCACGCCGATCGTGCCCCGGTGCGGGGCGAACAGGGCCGCGATGCGCCGCCGGCTCACGGGACGGCGGGCCAGCTGCGCCCGATCGGCGGGATCGGGCCGGGCGGCACGACCCGCGCCACCGCCGCCGAGGGGCGCTGCACCGTGCGGACCGGCCGCACCGGAGCCGCCCCCGGGACCGCGGGCGGCGGTGTGACCGGAGCCGTCACCGGCGGCACGCCCGCGCGTGGGACCGTGGGTGATGGTCATGGGATCCTCCTCCGCCAATATTGTGGAGGTTACCTCTCTATGAGGTAACCGGCAAGACCGCTAGGATGGGGCCATGCCCCACCACGACCCGGACTCCCTGGACGAGCTCCTGCTCGGCGCCTTCCGCCGGCTGCGCCGCCGGTGGGCGTCCCAGCTGGCTCCGTTCGGCCTCACCCCGCACCAGTTCCGGGCGCTCGACGCGCTCGCCGGGCCCTCCGGCTCCCGCGCCTCCGGAGACGCCGCAGACGCCGGGACGTGCGGCGGCGGGGCCGCGGGGCGGCGCGTGAAGGACCTGGCCGAGGCGCTGCGCATCGCCCCGCGCTCGGCCACCGAGGTCGTGGACCTGCTCCAGGAGAAGGGGTTGGTGGAGCGGTTCGCGGACCGCTCCGACCGGCGCGCCACCCTCGTCTGCGTGACGCCGCGCGGCGCCGCCCTGCGCGGCCGGGTCCGCGAGGCGCGGCGCCGGGAGTCCGACGAGTACTTCTCCCGGCTCGCCGCGGAGGACCGCGCCGAGCTGGAGCGGCTGCTCCGTCTGCTGGCGGCGGACGATCCCGGGTGCGCGCCCCGGAACCCGGAGGAGACGCCTAGGATCGGGAGCACCACCGTCGAGGAGAGGAACGTCACGATGACCGCCCAGCAGCCCGAGGACCGCGGCGAGGCCTTCGCCGAGCAGCAGCAGGAGGACCTGCAGGTCGTGGACGACGACACGCTGACCGACTCGACCACCGCCGACAACCGGCGCCTGGACGCCGATCCGGCCGAGGGCGGACCCGTCCCGGCCGAGGACGTCCAGGCACGGACCGGGTCCCCGGCCGACAACCAGTGACCGCGGCGCCTGCGACCGCCGGAGCACCGCCGTCGCGGTGAGCGCCCACGAGCCCAGTCCCAGGAGGCATCCGTGTCGCAGTCATCCTCCGCCCGAGGCCGGGACGAGCCCGGAGGACGAGACCTGGACGAGGAGATCCGGGCTCTGATCGCCGGCTACCAGGAGCTGCACAAGAACGACGAGCGGGTGCGCCGCATCGGCCGTCGCACCTACACCGGCCGCCCCGCCGCCGACGGCGGGACCGAGGATCGGATCCTCGAGGTGCGCGAGGAGGACATCGCCCCGGCGCTGCAGCACCAGGACCTGCGCAGGGTCTCCGCCGGGATGCTGCGCACCGAGGAGGACATGGCCGCCTACGCCGCCCGCTTCGCCCAGCGCAGCACGCCGCGCGACCCGGCGGGGAAGGACCTCGACCGGCAGGCCCACGCGGTCGACGCCGCGGGCACGCACTGGCTCCTGATGGTCGGGCAGAACCGGGACCACGGCCTGGTGGCCTGCCGGTTCGTGCGCGAGAAGGGCATCCCGCACGCCCGGGTCGTGTCCTTCACCGCCGCCCGGCTGCCGCTGCCCCTCCTGGTGGTCGAGCTGGACCCGCAGACGCGGCCGTGACCGCCCGGACCGGCCACCGCGCGACCCGCCGGGTCGCCGCGCGGTGACCGGTGCGGCGGGCAGCCCCGACCGTCCCGTGCTCGGCGGCGCGGCCGCCCCGCGCTCACGTCGTCGCGCGGGCTCCCTGACCGGAACGGTCGTCCCGCGACGCCATGAACCGGTCCACGAGCAGGGAGAGCACGGCGGCGAACACGGAGACCAGCACCACGGCGCCCGCCGCGGCGAGCAGCCCGCTGATGGCCAGCCACGGCGTCACGGCGGCCACCACCCACACGAGCACGGCGTTCACCGCCAGGGTGAGCAGCCCGAGGAGCAGCACCGAGCCCGGCTGCGGCAGCCGCGCGGTGATCAGGGGGACGAGGGCGTTGACCAGCCCGAGCAGCAGGGCCACCAGCAGGTGCGCGAGCACGCCGCCGGTCAGGGTCACCCCGGGCAGGATCCAGGCCGCCAGCTCCACGGCACCGGCCAGGACGACCCAGCGGATGAGAACGGACGTGATCATGGCGCACTCCCCGGTCGGTCCGGTCAGGACACCTCCAGTGTGCGGCGGCGGAGGCGGGCCCGGGTCACCCGCACGGGGTGATGCACGCCCGGCCCCGTCCGCGGAGCCTGGAACGGACCCGCGGCGGCCGTGGGCCGCCGGACGACGTGGAGGGTGCGATGAGCTTCTGGGACTTCCTGTGGCTGCTGCTGATCTGGACACCGCTGGCGGTGCTCTGGGGCGTGGCGCTGGCGGACATCTTCCGGCGCGACGACGTCTCCGGCGGGGCCAAGGTGCTGTGGACGATCCTCGTCCTCCTGCTGCCCCTGCTGGGCACGCTGATCTACCTGATGACGCGCTCGGCCGGCAGCACCGAGGAGGCGCGCGTCGCGACCCAACGGGCCCGCGCCGAGCCGGCGCCGCCCACCAGCGCCCAGCAGCTGACGATGCTCGCGGACCTGCGCGACCGCGGCGTCCTCACCCCGGAGGAGTTCGCCGCCGAGAAGTCGCAGCTGCTGAGCCCCCGTCCGGCGACCGCGGCCTGAGCCGCGCCGAGCTCCGCCGGGGCCGGGCGGTCACCCGGAGCGGAACCGGCGCGTCGGCGGGGCCGGGCTCGCCCCGTGCGTGGGGTGGCCCCGAAGGGAGGTCGCGCAGGCCACGCCCGCGGCCGTTCCCTTGCCCAGGGCGATCGGCACCAGCTGCAGTCCCGCGGTGATGTCCCCCGCGGCGTAGACCCCTTCGACGCTGGTGAGCTGGAACCCGTTGACGACGACCCCGCCCTCGTGGTCGAGCTCGCAGCCCAGCTCGAGCGCGAGCTCGTGGGTCGGGTGGTGGGCGTAGGAGAAGAACACCTTGTCCCCCTCCACCAGCTCGCCGCCGGCCAGCTGCACCCCCACCAGGGCCCCGGGCTCCCCGACCAGCGCCTCGGCCACCCCGTCCACCACCTGGGCACCGTGGTCGGCCAGTGCCGCCCGCTGGTCCTCCGCGAAGCACGGGTCGGCGGAGTCGGTGACGATCCGGACGGTGTCGGCCCAGTCGAGCAGCTCCGCGGCGTAGGCGGGGACCTGGTCGCCGGAGCCGAGCACGATCACCACCTGGTCCTGCGCGGCGGGCCCGTCGCACGCCGGGCAGTGGTGCACGTCCGTGCCGTAGTGGTCCTGGATGCCGGCGAGCTCCGGGACCCGGTCACGGACCCCGGTGGCCAGCACGACCCGCAGCGCGGAGACCTCCGTACCGTCCACGACGGCGCAGAACCGTCCGCTCTCGTCCTTCCGCACGGAACTGACCGTTCCGTGGTGGAGGACCACCTCGGGGTACTGCGCCAGGCCGGCCCGCGCCTCGGCCAGCAGCTGCTGCGGGGTGGCCGGGTCCCGGCCCAGCAGGCCGTGGGCGTGGTCGGCGGGCAGGTTGCGCTGCTGACCGGCGTCGACGACCAGGGTGGAGCGGCGGTAGCGGCCCAGCCAGGTGGCCGCCGACAGGCCGGCAGGTCCGCCGCCGACCACCAGCACGTCGACGGCAGGGGGCAGCTCTGGGATCATGGTTCCTCTTTCCCGGCTCCTGACGGGCACGGCGTCGCCCGTCCGGGTCCACCCTACGGAACCGGCACGGGTTGCCGGCATGCCCGTGCGGTATCGGGACAGCCGCGGGCCGGGCCGCCGGGGACGGCGACGCCCGCGGACGACGCCCCGCCGTTGGCGAGGTCGGCGACGGTCAGCTCCAGGGCCATGGGCGCCCCCTGCGCGGTGCCGCTGGAGGTCCCGAAACGGGAACGGAGGTCGCTGCGCACGATCCCGCTCTGGCCGAGCGCGTGGCACCACGCCAAGGACCGCTCCTGTGCCCGCACTGGATGGGATGTCGCGCCCCGCCGTGCGGAGCCGCGGACGCCGTGGGGCCCGAGCGCCCCGGACCGGTCAGGCGCGGTGACCGGGGCGGTGCCACGTGCGGGGGGCCACGAGCTCGAGGGCGGGCTCGAGGACCTCCACCTCACCGGCCGAGATCAGGGCGCCGGGGCTGTGCCCGTCGGCCTCGCAGCGCACCAGCACCACCATGCCCAGCTCGGCCGGCGCGTAGGGGGCGCAGAGCACGATCTCCCCCGCGCGCAGGCCCAGACCCGGCCGGTCGGCGAGCACCCGGCACCGGGACAGACCGGACACGTCGACCGCCGGCGTGGGCTCGACCGACACCCCGACGCCGATGCCCGGGGAGATCCGCACGGACTCGGTGCCGGAGGGCACGAACTCCGGATCGGCAACACTCATCAGGTGGACCTCCAGATCGTCGAACGCACCGGGACACACAACAGGTCCCGGCGCCGGGCGGGGTGCTCGACGACGCTGTCCCTCTCAGGATAGGAGCCCGCGCCGCGAACAGGAAGCAGGCTGTGGAACCTTTCACCTGGTGTTCACCGGGTCACACGGCGACCCTGCGCCGCGCACACCGGGTCACCGGGTGCGGGCGCCTGTGCCCACAAGTGGGGGCTGCCGCGGCGTCGGACGCCCGCGTAGGCTCGGCCGTGTCGGCGAGCCGCTCGCGCAGCGTGGACGGAGTCCACGCGGAGCGGCCCGACGAGGCAGGTCACGTCGGGGGGCGTGGGCCTGCCGCAGCGCAGCGCCCGTCCAGCGGCGCGCGTCGCCCGTGGCGGCCCCGCCCTGCGGCCGGGCCGCCACGGAGCCCTCCGGCCCGGCGAGCGCCGGAGCACGCGTGCGTCGTGGGCGCGATGGCAGCGGCGGGCTCAGGATCCCGCGGAGGTGATCGCGGGGTCATCGCTCAGTTCCCGGGCGATCCGCAGGGCCCAGGCCTCGATCTCTGCCCAGTCCCGGTGGTCGCCGAAGTGGCCGCCGATCCCCCGGAAGAGCAGCCCGGCCGCGCCCGGCAGCAGGTCGGGCCCGGTCACTCCCGAAAGGAGCAGGTGCCCGCGCGGACGCACGACGTCGCGCAGGGCCGCCGCCAGGCGCCGGTCCTGGGCCCGGTGCGCGGGCCTGCGGAGCAACCGCGGCAGCCCGGCCGACATCCCCACGCTGAACAGCCAGACGGGCCGGGCGAGCAGGTCGCCCCGGTGGCGGCGGACGAATCCGGTGGCCTCGGGCAGCCAGGCCTGGTGGTGGACGGCGCTGCCGAGCACCACGGCGTCGTAGCCACCGGGGTCCGTGATCCGCCCCATCCGTTCGACGTCGACCGATGCCCCCTGGCCGCGCAGCACCTCGGCGATCCGCCGGGCAATCTCCGCCGTCGATCCGTGCGCGCTGGCGTGTCCTACGAGAATCCGCATGGCCGCTCTCCTCTCCGGTGGGGGTCCAGGGTAGGGCGGCCGGGGTGCCGGTGAACACCCAGCCGCGCCCGAGGCACCGGCCAGGCGGGAATGCCACGATCGGGATGCGCCGCAGATCGTGACGCACAGCACCCCCGGAGGACCATGAGCGCCCCCGCACCGACCCCCGTTCCCACCGGCTCCCGCCGGGCCGCCCGCCCCGAGCACCGCCGCACGGCCCGGCCCGCGCTGCCCGGCATCGGCGTCGGCACGGACCCGCAGGTCCGGCCCACCGCCCCGGTCACGCCCCTCTCGCGCTACCGGGTGCGCACCGACCGGCCGGGACTGAACTTGCGGGCCGGTGAGATCGTGCTGTGCGCCGTCTACGAACCGGCGTCCCTGGGCATGGTGGTGCTGGTGCGCTGCGAGTCCGACGGTCACGCCCCCGGCGCTCTGCTGCCGGTGCGCGAGCTCGAGCTCGTCGAGCACACCGGCACGGTCGCGGGGACGATCGCCTGGTCCACCCCGGGGGTCCGCGGCTGAGCGCTGCGCCGCGGGGCGGTCAGGGGCGCCCGGGAGGACGTCCCTGCCCGGGCTCGGGAAGCTCGTGCCGTGACCGGCCGGCCGGTCGTCGACCTCGCCGGGTCAGGCCTCTGCCGCCGGTTCGGCTCGTCCCGGAGACCGCAGTCATTGTCCGGTGACGACCGGGGCCTCCATCTGCCCCGGATCTAGACTGGCGCCCATGACGGTCCTGGACGTGGGTCGCATCGTGGTAGGGATGGCGCTGCTGGTCTCGGGCGGGGAGCTGCTGGTGCGCGGAGCCTCCGCGCTGGCCGCGCGCGTGGGGCTCTCGGGCCTGGTCATCGGGCTGACCGTGGTCTCGTTCGCCACCTCGGCCCCGGAGCTGACGGTCACCGTCAGCTCCGTCCTGGGCGGGGAACCGGGACTGGCGCTGGGCAACGTGGTGGGCAGCAACATCGCCAACGTGCTCCTCGTGCTCGGGCTGACCGCCCTGCTGGCACCGGCGGCGGTCAGCCACCAGCTGCTGCGCTTCGATCTGCCCCTGCTGGTGCTGGTGTCCACGACGCTGTTGCTCGTCGCCCTGGACGGCCGGGTCGACCGCGTGGACGGCGCACTCCTGTTCGCGGCGGTGGTCGTCCACGGTGTGCTGACCGTGCTGATCGGTCGCCGCGATGCCAGGTCTCCGGCCACCCCGCACGGCCCGCCGACGGGTCGGTCGCCCGCCGGATCCGGGCCCGGGCCGACGCCGGGGGCCTCCGTCGTGCTCTCGCTGGCCCTGGTCGCGGTGGGGGTCGGGCTGCTGGTGGTCGGAGCCACGGTCCTCGTCGACGGAGCGGTCAGCATCGCCGGGGCCCTGGGGGTCAGCGGTCTCGTGATCGGGCTCACGGTCGTCGCGGTGGGGACGTCCCTGCCCGAGCTGGCCACCTCGGTCATCGCGGTGCGCCGCGGGCAGCGGGACCTCGCCGTGGGCAACGTGGTGGGCAGCTGCCTGCTGAACCTCGGGCTGGTGCTCGGGGTGCCGGCGATGCTGTTCGCCGGCGGACTGCCCGTGCCGGCGGCGGCGGTGGCCCTGGACATCCCGGTGATGCTCGCGGCCGCGGTGGCGCTGCTGCCCATCGCGTTCACCGGATTCGCCGTGGCCCGGTGGGAGGGCGGCCTGTTCCTGCTCCTGTACCTGCTCTACACCGGGTACGTGGTGCTGGAGGCCGCCGAGCACGATGCCCTGGTGGGCTTCACCGCCGTGCTGGTGTCGTTCGTGCTGCCGCTGCTGGTGCTGACCCTGGTGGCGGTGTCCGCCCACGAACTGGGACGGCGCCGGGCGCTCGACCGGCATGCCGGCGGGCCGTAGCCGGGCGGCCCCGCCACGGCGTGACGGCGCCGCGGAACCGGCGCCGCGGAACCGGCGCCGACCCCGGGGCCGGCGGAGGCCGCACCACCGGTTCATCCGTTCCGGGTGAGGCGGACAACGGGCCCGGCGGGCGATCCTGGACCCGGAGAGCCGCCGGAGCCGCCCCGGTCGACGGCGGACACCGGCGCAACGGGGGAAGGACCAGCTGTGGACCCGACGCAGAAGCCGGCCGGCGCATCGATCGTCGCGGCGCACCAGGAGCTGACGGCGTCGCTGCCGTGGCACGACGACCAGGACGTCGCCGACGCCGCCCGGGGTTTCCTGGGGGCGGTGGCGCCGGGGGTGGTCCGCGACGCCGAGGGCCGGGTGGTGTGGGACAACGACTCGTACGCGTTCCTGGGCGGCGACGCCCCGCCCACGGTTAACCCGAGCCTGTGGCGGCAGTCGCGGCTGAACGCGATGCAGGGGCTGTTCGAGGTGGTCCCCGGGCTCTACCAGGTCCGCGGGCTGGACCTGTCCAACGTCAGCTTCATCGAGGGCACGCGCGGGGTGGTCGTGCTCGACCCGCTGATCTCCGCGGAGACGGCTGCGGCCGCCCTGGGCCTGTACCGGGCCCACCGCGGGGACCGGCCGGTCACGGGGGTGGTCTACACGCACAGCCACGTCGACCACTTCGGCGGCGTCCGCGGCGTGGTGCCCCCGGACGACGCCGACTCCGGCGCCGTGCCGGTGCTGGGGCCGCAGGGGTTCACCCGGCACGCCGTGAGCGAGAACGTCTACGCCGGTGCCGCCATGGCCCGCCGGGCCGCGTACATGTACGGTGCCGCACTGCCGCGCGGGCCCCGGGGGCAGGTCGGCGCGGGCCTCGGGCAGACCACGTCGACGGGCGGCGTCGGGCTCCTCCCGCCGACCCGGGAGATCACGACGACCGGCCAGGAAGAGGTCCTCGACGGCGTGCGCATGGTGTTCCAGATGGCCCCGGACAGCGAGGCCCCGGCTGAGATGCACCTCTACCTGCCGGACCTGCACGCGCTGTGCACCGCGGAGAACGCCACGCACGTGCTGCACAACATCCTCACCATCCGCGGCGCACAGGTCCGCGACGCGCACGGCTGGGCCGGCTACCTCACCGAGGCGATCGGACTGTTCGGCGACGACCTCGAGGTCGTCTTCGCCTCCCACCACTGGCCGACCTGGGGCCGGGAGCGGGCGGTCTCCTTCCTCGCCCTGCAGCGCGACCTCTACGCCTATCTGCACGACCAGACCCTGCGGATGCTCAACCAGGGCCTGACCGGCCCGGAGATCGCCGAGGTCATGGTCCTGCCCCCGGCCCTGGCGAACGCCTGGCACGCCCGCGGCTACTACGGGTCCGTCAGCCACAACGTGAAGGCCGTCTATCAGCGCTACATGGGCTGGTACGACGGCAATCCAGCGCATCTGTGGCCGCACCCACCGGTCGAGGCCGCCGGCCGCTACGTGGAGTTCATGGGCGGGGCGGACGCCGTCGTCGAGAAGGCCCGGACCTCCTTCGCCGCCGGTGACCTCCGGTGGGCGGCGGAGGTGCTGAACCACGTGGTCTTCGCCCGCCCCGACCACGAGGCCGCCCGGGAGCTGCTCGCCGACACGTACGAGCAGCTCGGCTACGGCGCGGAGAACGGCACCTGGCGCTGCGCCTATCTCTCCGGCGCGCACGAGCTGCGCCACGGCACCGGTGGCACCCCGGCGAGCGCCGCCGGCGCCGACGTGCTGGCCCAGCTCACCCCCGAGCAGCTCTTCGACGCGCTCGCCGTGCGGGTCGACGGCCCCCGCTGCTGGCACGAGCACCTCGTCCTGGCGCTCGAGCTCACCGACACCGGCGCCCGCTACCGGCTGGAGCTGCGCAACGGTGTGCTCACCCACACGGTCTCCCCGCCGGGCGCCCGCGCCGATGCCGTCCTGCGCCTGCCCGCCGCGGTCCTGCCGCGCCTCGCCGCCGCGGACCCGGCCGCGCTCACCGCTGCGGGTGTCGTGGTCGACGGCGACGCCGGCGCGGTCGAGCGGCTGCTGGCGGCTCTCGACACCCCTGATCCGGGGTTCGCCATCGTCACCCCTTGACGACCGGCCCACGGCTGCTCCGGCGCAGCGGGGCACGGGCCGGCGAGCGCACGCCGCCCGCAGCCCCTCGGTCCGTGCGGCGGCACGGACGCTCCCCCGGGCGAGCCGGTCAGCCGGAGCGCAGCCCGCTGAGGCCGTTGCCGAGCAGGACGGCCCCGATGACCACCAGCACGACGGTCATCACCAGGGCGCTGTTGGCGGTCATCCACGCCTTCGCGGCCGCCAGCACCGGGTCGGCACGGTCTCCCAGCGCCACGCGGAGCAGCAGCGGTGCGGCCACCCCCAGACTGGCCACCAGCGTGAACAGCGCCAGTGCGGCCACCTGGTGGACCACCACGGACGTGGCGGTCCCGATCGCGGCCGCCCCCGAGACGACCAGCACGGCGTTCTTCGGGTTCACCGCGACCAGCAGGAAGGCCACGAGCAGGGCGCGTGCGGGGGCCATGGTGTCGACGGCCGTCATCCACCGCCCCGGCTCCGTGTCCGCCCGGGTGCGACCGCGCCACTGCTTGAGGCCCAGCAGGAGCAGGGCTGCGCCGAGCACGATGCGCAGGACCCCGGCCCACGGCGCGGGGTCGTCACGGGGCAGGCTCGTGTCGATGACCGCGAGGGTGAGGGCGGCGACCGCCCCGATCCCGGCGACCCATCCGAGCAGGAACCCGGTGACCGCGCCCCGCCGCCCGCCGGTGACGAGCATCAGCACGAGCACGGCGACGGGCATGGACGCGGCGAGCAGGCCCACCGCGATCGGCAGGCTCGCCAGTGTTGCTGCCGGCACGGCCACCTCCTGACCACCGGGGGGTGTCCTCGGGGGCGCATTCCACCCCATCCCCATCATGGACCCCCTCGGCTCCACCGATGTTCACCCGCCCGGGGTGACGCCGTGAGGACGCACGATCCCGTGACCACCTCGGCCGCGCCCGCCGGCGGTCGCTGCCGCCGCGCCGTCGTCGTCGCGGTGGGCCGCGAGGCCTTGTCGGAGCCCGGCGATAGCCTCGGAATCATGAGGAACGCCCCCACCTCTCCCCCGGACCTGCAGGGCCCGACCACCTCGACCCCGCGGTTCGAGACCGCCCGACGCAACTTCCAGCTGGCCCGCTTCGAGCTCACCTGCGCCGCCCTGCAGGAGCTGACGATCCGGGTCCGGACCCGGTACCCGCAGGCCCGGGAGCTGGTGCTGCTCTGCGACGACGTCGAGGACGGCCTCTACCTGGCCGACATCACCGACGGCAGCGGCAGGGCCCTGCCCATGAGCGGGCCGCTGCTCGACGACCGCAGCACCGCCCAGATGATCGGCAATCTGCGCGGGTGCTACCTCGCGCCCCTGCCCGGAGTCGTCCACGACCCGGTCGAGCAGTCCTTCCGCGTCGACCTCGTCCAGCACTCCACCGGTATCGCCTGCTGAGCTCCGATACTCCGTCGCGGTCCGCACACAAGATGTCGCGTTCCCTCCTGGTCAGGCGCGGGTCTCACCTGCTTCCGTCCGGCACAGCTTCGCACTGCCCGCGGCGGCGCGCCCCGGCAGCAGGCGACCGGCCCAGAGGATTCCGTCCGGGATCGGCATCATGGGTCCATGAGCGCATCCCAGGACCCCACTCCCCGCACCGTCGAGCTGCTCCGGACCTCCACCGGCCGCTACACCGCCCGCAACGCCGAGGGCGCGCAGGTCGCCTTCGGCCAGGGCGAGGATCTGCTGTCCCCCGTGGAACTGCTCCTGGCCGCCCTCGCCGGGTGCTCGGCCGTGGCGGTGGACACGGCCACCGCCCGCAGCGCGGAGCCCTCGGAGTTCCGGGTCGAGGCCTCGGGGCGGCAGATCGTGGATGAGCAGGGCGGGAACCGCCTGGAGGACCTGCACCTGTCCTTCCACCTCGCGTTCCCGGACGACGCCGCCGGGCGCAAGGCCGCCGGCATGGTCGGGCGCCTGGTGGCCCTCTCCCACGACAAGTACTGCACGGTCTCGCGGACGGTCGAGCACGGTGCGGCCGTCAGCCACGACGTCAGCGTGGCCTGCGGGGCGGACGACACCCGGTAGGCGACCGCCGGGGCGGGACCGGATCCAGCCACCCGCTCAGGACGCGCGGACGGCCGGAACGACCCCTGGTGTTCACCCGATGGTCATCTGCGCGCCGTGCGGGCGGCGCAGGATGTGACCGTCAGCACTAGCTTCACAGCCGGGGGGGAACTGGCATGGGCCGGAACACCAGCATGCCGCGGGACGACCGACCCGCAGCGGACCGGGGACAGCTGCGTCCCGGTGAGCGGGTCGAGGTGCACCGGGACGCGGTGGTGCACCACCTCGGGATCGTGGACGAGGCGGCTCCGCACCTGGGAGTGGTCTGGATCCGGGACGCCGGCACCGGGATCCGGAGGATGCTCAGCCGCGACGAGGTCGTCCTGCACCCCTGCCGCACCGAGCGTCCGGAGCACCGGTGAACGACCGGGCCGACGAGGTGCAGCCCTTGGACGTCCGCGTGCTGGAACGCACGGCGGAGCGGCTGGCGGCCCGGTACGCCGGGGTGCTCTCCCCGGAGGTGGTGGAGCGGGTGGTCTTCGAGTCCTACACCGCCCTGTCCCGCACCGCCCGGGTGCGCACGCACCTGGCGGCGCTGGCCGGGCACTTCGCCGCGGACCGGCTGGCCGCCCTCGCCCACTCCCAGGGCCGCCAGGGGCCCCCGCAGGTGCTCTTCGTCGGCCGTCATGACACCGGCCGGGCGCAGATCGCCGCGGCCCTGCTGGCCCACTACGCCGGGGACGCCGCGGTGGTGCGCTCGGCCGGCACCGCGCCGGGTGCGGCCGTGGACCCGCAGGCCCTGCGGATCCTGGCCGCGCGCGGGCTCGAGCTCGGCCAGGCCTATCCGAAACCGCTGACCGACGACGTGGTGCGTGCGGCCGACCACGTCATCACCTTCGGCACGGCCGACGCGGTGCCCGTCTACCCGGGCACGGAGCACCAGGACTGGGGAGCGGACCGCACCGTCTCCGGCAATCCGGAGGACCTGGAGGCACTGGTGGCCGAGGTCGACGAGAAGGTCCGGGCGCTGTGGGGGGCCATCCGCCGCTGACCCGCCGTGGTGCCGCCGCCGGCGCCGAACGGACAGGAGCCCGGGCGGGGCGCACCTGGTCTCCGCCCGTCACCGCAGGGGTCGTTGCGGACCGGCCCGCGCCGGACTCGTCCCGCGCGCAGGGTAGTGTGGACGCGACGCAACATGCATTTGCATGCGGTGGTGCCGGACCGCCGCGTCCCCACGGCGTGCGGGACCGGCCACCGGCCGCCAGACACCACGGGCCGCACCGCTCTCCGGGCCGAGCGGACGCTCCGCCCGCCACCGACCCGAAAGGCTGGGATGCGCAGCACCTCATGGCCCACCAAGATGTCCGTCGTCGGCTCGAGCGTCGTGCTGCTGGCGACCCTCACCGGCTGCGCCGACGCTGCCGCTCCCGACGCTCCGGCCACGCCCACCGCCACCGCCACGGTCACCGCCGCGCCGAGCGCGCCGGAGCAGACCCCCGCGCAGTGGTCCTACGAGGGGGCCACCGGACCGCAGCACTGGGGGGAGCTCGCCGACGAGTTCACGGCCTGCAGCAGCGGAACGGCTCAGTCACCCATCGACGTCCCGAGCGACCCGGCCCTGTCCTCCGCGCCGATCGAACTGGGCTACACGCCCGCCGACTTCCAGGCCCGCGACACCGGGCACACGGTCGAGCTCCACGCGCTCTCGCCGCAGAGCATCACGGTCGGCGGGACCGAGTACGCCTTTCAGCACATGCACTACCACGCACCCTCGGAGCACACCGTCGACGGCGACGCCTACGCCGCGGAGTTCCACTTCGTGCACCGGTCCGAGAACGGCGACCTCGCCGTCGTCGGCGTGCTGGCCGCCGAGGGACGGCACAACGCCGCGTGGTCGTCCGTCTCCGACGCGATCCCCGCCACGGCGGGCGAGGACTCACCGGCCGTGACAGGGCTGACGCTCACCTCCTTGCTCCCCGAGTCCCTGGACCACTACGTGTACGGCGGCAGCCTCACCACGCCCCCGTGCAGCGAGGACGTGCGCTGGCTCCTGCTGCAGAACCCCATCGAGCTGGGCGCCGCCCAGATCGCTGCGCTGCGCTCCGCGCACGCCGGGAACAACCGTCCGGTGCAGCCCCTGAACGACCGCCAGGTCAGCGAGGTCGACCAGTGATCCGCAGCGCATGACATTCCCGGTGCGCCCCTCGCTCAGGCGCCGCGGATCGCGGTGAGCTCGTAGACGACGGCCGAGCTGGTCGCCGGCCCGCGACACGTCAGCCGGCACGGCGGAGCACGGTGGGCCTGCAGCTCGACGTCGACCCGGCCCGGGTGCGGCGGGCGGCCGACGAGGCTGATCCGCCAGTGGTCTCCGTGACGGGACGTCTCGGCCACCGTGTAGTCCGTGCGGCCCGCCGGACCGAAGCGTCCGAGGGCGGCCGCGACAGCGGCCTGCTGGGGCGGCGTGAGATCCGTGTAGCCGCGCAGGTGCTCCGGGTGCACCCTCCCGGCCAGGTGCTCACCGACCACGTGGACGGAGGACTCGGCGTCGAGGCCGCCGTAGTAGACGCCGTCGGGCGCGATCACGACGTTGCCGGCGAACCTGTCCCCGCCGACGTGCGCGCACTCCCACACCAGCTCCGGCCAGTGCTCGCTCAGGATCCGCGCCACGGGCCGCCCGTGCACGGCGCAGCACGGGTCGTGCTGACCGTGGGCGCAGACCAGCACGACCGGCGGGTGTCCCAGCTCCCCGGGGGTGCCCAGGGCCGTGGCGATCTCCGCCAGGTCCTCGTCCCGGTCCCACGTGCCCCACTGCTGACGGCCCACGCCGTCGGGCCCGTGGTGCAGCACGGCCCAGCGACGGGGCCCCTCGACGCTGCGGCGGCCGTGCCGTCTGACCAGCAGCACCCGGGCCCGCACCGCCTGCGCGGCGGCGAACACGAGCGCCTTGGTCCCCGGCTCCAGGTCGAGTCCGTCGAAGCCGTCGGCCGGCCACCCGCCCCGGTGCTCGACGAGGACCCACACGAAGCCGCGCGGCGCCGTGCCCGCCATCGGGTCCCCGCGGTCTCGGGCCGCCTCGGCGCAGGAGAACCGTTCCGTGGCGGTCACTGCGGCGACGTCACCGGTCGGCGGGGACGAGGACGCCCGCGCGCAGCAGCCGCGCGACGAGCTCGGCGCCGAGGTCGTCCGCGGTGTGCACCTCCCCGTCGAGCAGGCGGGCGACGGCGGGCAGATCGGCCTCCGGGAAGTCGAGCCACCCCACCCGCGTGGTCAGGCGGGACCCCTCCATCCGGGCCGCCAGGGCTTCCCGGAGCCGCACCGGGGAGTCGGGGCGCAGGTCCTCGACGGCCGCCAGCTGGGCCAGCGGGCCCAGCGGGGCCGGACGCCCCTGGCTCCTCCGGGTGCGGTGGAACAGGGCCGTGGAGTCCGCCGCGGCGACGGCCGCGGCCAGCCGCTGACGGACGGCCTCGAGCTCCTCACCGGGGCCGTCGACACCCAGCGGCAGCGTGGCGCGCATCTCGGGCTCGTCGGCCAGCAGGGCCAGGGCCGCCTGGGCCAGTTGCTCGGCCAGGGCGTGGCGGGTCCAGCTGTGGATCCCGAGCGTGAGGTGGACGGAGACCTCGTGCTGCGCCTGGGCCGCGTGCAGCCAGCCCCGCGGCAGATAGAGGGCGTCGCCGGGTTCGAGCACGGTGTCGATCCGGGCCGTGCCCTGCGCGGCCTCGGCGACTGCGGCCCGGTGGGCGGTCCAGGGCTGGTCCCGCAGGGGGTCGGGGTGGACGGGCTCGTGGATGATCCAGCGCTTGGTGCCGGCGATCTGCAGCACGAAGACGTCGTGGACGTCGTAGTGAGCATCGAACCCGCGGTTCTGCGGCGGGGTGACGTAGGCGTTGGCCTGCACCGGGTGCCCGAGCTCGGTGCCCAGCCTGGTGCTGAACTCGGCGACCGGCTCCCACGTGCGGTGCAGGGCCTGGAGGACGAGCGTGGCCCCGTCGGCGAAGCTGCGCCAGAGCGCGGTGTCGTCGAGCTGGTCGGGCACGGTGGCGCCGACACCGGCGGGCGAGGTGAACGAGGAGTCGGGGAACGTGGAACCGTCCTTGGCGACGCGCAGGAAGGGCGTGCGCAGCCCGCGGCGCGCGATGAGTTCGTCGACGGCTGCGGCGGAGAACAGATCGGAGAAGTCTCCGGCGCTGCGGGTGAGCAGGGCTGTGCGCCCCCAGACCTCGCGGGCGAACCTCTCCCGCCCGATGTCGATCAGCCGTGTCTCCAGGACCCCGGCGCCGTCCGGGGCGCCGGGGTCCTGCGAGTGGTCGCGGATGCCGCTCATGCTCACACGCCTCGTGCTTCGGCTCCTCCGTCAGCACCGCCGTCAGCACCGCCGTCGTGGACGCCCGGGGTGCCGGCCGCGCCGCCGTCGGCCGGGCCTTCCGCGCCCCCGTCAGCTCCCCCGTCGGCACCGCCGTCGTGGACGCCCGGGGCGCCGGCCGCGCCGCCGTCGGCCGGGCCTTCCTGCTGGTTCGGATCCTGCTGTGAATCAGTCATGCTTCCTCCCAGAGTCGGATGAACAGGATCGGGTTCCGGTGCCGGCGCCCGATCGCCACGCGGGACGATTCCTCAGCATCGACCCGCGCTCACCCTATCGAGACAGCTTCGGCGTGGGAACAGTCAGGGGCGCCCGGATCGGCCGTGCCGGCGTGCACGCTGCCCGTCCGAGCCTCCGGCCGCCATCGGGGTGGAGCGGTCGCCGGCGCCCGGATCCGGAGCACCTCCGGCGGAAGAGGCCCTGCCGGGGTGGCCGGGCCGGGTGCGGTACCCGAGCAACGGGCCGGGCTGCTGGCAGCGAACAGACCGGTGACTCCTCCCCGGGGGCGGTCGAGTGATTCGCCGCCACCGCCGACCGGGCCGCGGCCATCCGGAACGAGTCCGGCGCCGGGATCCGGAAGAGCCGAGGAGATCGGCCTGCGCGGCGGCCCCCTGCTCGGCAGTTTCCCGCAGGGGTGCTCCCACATCGGGCTGATCGTCGCGCCCCGGACGACAGGTCGGACCGAACAGCGTTCACGGGGAGGCACGTGACCTGGTGCTCAGCCGCCGCCGGACGCTGGACGGGTGGCGTGCGGTGTGAGCGCGGACCGATGTCCTGTCAACCACGCCCGTGGCCCGGTCGTGCCGGTGCTCGACCGCACCGCTCAGGACCCGCCGCGGGCGGGCACCGTCGCGGCCCGCGCCTGCAGATGCCCGGCCCATGCCTGGGCGGCGACCACCTGCAGGCCGTCCCTCTCCACGGCCGACCAGGGGTGCGCGGTGATGTCGGCCCCGCCCAACCGGCACGCCCACCGGGCCAGAGGTCGCCACGCCGCGACGGTCGGCTCCCGCATGTCCACCACCGCCACCCGTCCACCGGGCCGGACCAGGGCGAGGGTCGCGGCCCAGGCCCGGTCCCACTCCGGCATCAGCGACAGGGCATAGGACGCGAGCGCGGCATCGGTTTCGGCGCGCCCGCCCGCGGCCGTGATGCGCTCCGCGAGCCGGTCGGCGCCGGACTCCACCGCGTCGGCGGCCACGAGCACCACGTTCGTCCATCCGTGCCGGCGCGCCCGGCGGGCGGCCGCGGCGAGCATGGCCGGGCTGCGGTCGACCCCCACGATCACCCCGCCCGGCCCGATCCGCTGCTGCAGGGCCGGGAGGTTCAGCCCGGTGCCGCAGCCCACGTCCAGCACCTGGTCCCCGGGCCGAGGACCCAGCAGGTCGATCCCGAGGGTTCTGCCGGTGCGGTAGACCGGATACTCTCCGGAGACCACGTCGTAGACGGGAGCGATCAGCTCGTAGCGCCTGGACACGACCTGCACCCCTTCCCCCGGGCGACGACCGGGACCGCTGCGGCCCGTTCCGGGGCCATCACTGTACCGGCCCGCCCCCGCCCGAGACACCTGGAGGACGCACATGCTCCCGACCACCGGCCCGATCGATCTGCTCGTGATCGGTGGTGGGACCGCCGGGATCGTCGGGTCCCTCACCGCGGCCCGCCTGGGCGCCACCGTGGTGCTGGCCGAGTCGGCTCGTACCGGCGGGGACTGCCTGTGGACCGGTTGCGTGCCGTCCAAGACCCTGCTGGCCGCCGCCCGCGCCCAGCGGGACGCGGAGGGCGCCGCCGACTACGCCGCGGTGCGCGCCCGCGTCCGGTCCGCCGTCCGCACGATCGAACCGCACGACGCCCCGGAGACCCTGCGCGCGGCCGGGGTCGAGGTGGTGCACGGCCCCGCCCGGTTCACCGGTCCCCGGACCGCCGTGCTCGGCGGGCGCACCTACCGGTTCCGGGCGGCGCTGATCGCCACCGGAGCGACCCCGGCCAGACCGTCGATCCCGGGCCTGGAGAGCGCGCGCACCGTGAGCTCCGAGACCGTGTGGGATCTCGAGGAGCTCCCTGGCCGGCTGGTCGTCATCGGCGGCGGGCCGGTCGGCTGCGAGCTCGGCCAGGCCTACGCCCGTCTGGGCTCCACGGTCACCGTCCTGGCCCGCTCCCGGCTGCTGCCCCGGGAGGACCGGCAGGCCGCCGCGCTCGTGCAGGCGGCGATGACCCAGGACGGGGCCGCCGTCGTCGAGCACGCGACCGTCACCGGCGTGGAGACCCGCGCCGGCACCAGCACCGTCCACCTGAGCGGGCGCCCACCGGTCCCCGCCGACGTCGTGCTCGTCGCCACCGGACGCACCCCGCGCACCGGGGACCTGGGCCTGGTCGAGGCCGGGGTCGCCTGCGACCCGTCCGGGGGCGTCGTCGTCGACGGGGCGCTGCGCACCAGCGTCCCCGGCATCTGGGCCGCCGGGGACGTCACCCACGGGGCGAAGTACACCCACCTCGCCGGTGTCCAGGCCTCCGTGGCCGCCTCGAACGCGGTGCTGGGGCTGACCCGCCGCGCCGGCGAGATCGTCCCCCGGGTCACGTTCACCGATCCGGAGCTGGCCGCCGTGGGAGTCACCACGGCCACCCGCCCGGGCAGCACGGCCCACACCGTCGAGCACGCCACCCAGGACCGGGCCATCACCGAGGGCAGCACCACCGGATTCACCCGCCTGGTCCTGGACCGCAGAGGCCGGGTCCTCGGCGGCACCGTCGTGGGACCCCGGGCCGGGGAGTCCATCGGCGAGCTCACCCTGGCCGTGCACCGCGGTCTGTCCACCACGGACCTGGCCGCGGTCACCCATCCCTACCCCACGTACAACGACGGGATCTGGAACGCCGCGATCGACCACGCCCAGACCCGCCTCGACACCCGTCCGGCACGGGCCGCGATCGCCGTGCTGCGGGCCCTGGCCCGCCGCCGCGCCGCCCGCCGGGACCGGTCCTGAGCCCGGCGCCCCGAGACGGAGCGGCAGCCCGGCCGCCTTCCCGGTCCACCGTGGACCTCCGGAGAAGACCTCGGCCGGGGTGCGCGCACCGTGCCCGGCGCCGGGAGTCCCGTGTCAACGGACGTTGACACGGGTGTGCTGTCATCGTAGGTTGACACCCAGGAGGTGCGACGACGATGGACGAGGTGCCGATGAGCGCGCTGGTGGCCCAGGCCGAGGACGACGACCCGCTGCGGGCGCTGCGGGCCACGGCGGCGCTGCACCGCCAGCTCTCGCAGCAGGAGGCGGTGGCGGTGCGCCGGGCCCGCGCACGGGGCGCGTCGTGGGCGCAGATCGCCGCCGCTCTGGGGGTGAGCCGCCAGGCGGTGCACCGCAAGTACGGCGGCTCGAGGTTCGAGCGTGACTGACCCGACCGCCGCCGACGCACCGGTCCCGCACGGCCGCCTGCGGGACCTGCTCGGCTACCTCACGGAGCACCGTGGCGTCCTGGGCGTGGTGCTCGTGCTGTCGGTCCTGGGGGCGGGGCTGAGCCTCGCGCAGCCGGTGGCCGTCAACCAGGTCATCAGATCCATCAGCACCGACCGGTCGGCGGCGCCGGTGGTGCTGGTGCTCGTCCTGCTGGTGCTCGGCGCCGGCCTGGTGGGCGCGGCGCAGCAGTACCTGCTCGAACGCACCGCCGAGGGCGTGGTGCTCACCGCCCGGCGGCGCCTGGTGGGCCAGCTCCTGCGCCTGCCGGTGCGCGAGCACGACGCCCGCCGGACCGGCGACCTGGTCTCCCGGGTGGGCTCGGACACCACCATGGTGCGGGCCGCGCTGACCGGTGGCCTCGTGGACGCCCTGGGCGGGTCGCTGGTGTTCGCCGGTGCGCTGATCGGGATGGCCCTGCTGGACCCGCTGCTGCTCGGCATCACCCTCAGCGTCGTCCTGGTCGCCGTGCTGGCCGTGGTGATCGCCTCGGCACGGATCCAGGTCCTCACCCGCGCGGCCCAGGAAGCCGTGGGCCGCCTGGCCGCCGGCGTGGAACGCGCCCTGTCGGCGGTGCGCACCATCCGCGCCAGCGGGGCCACCGACCGGGAGGTGGCCCGGCTCGAGACCGAGGCGGTCGCGGCCTACGACTACGGGGTGCGCGTCGCCGGGGTCGGCGCGGTGCTCTGGCCGATCAGCGGGCTCGCCGTCCAGGGCTCCTTCCTCGCCGTCCTGGGCGTGGGCGGCTACCGGGTGGCCTCCGGCGCGCTCGCCGTCGCCGATCTGGTGACCTTCATCCTCTTCCTCTTCATGATGGTCATGCCGCTGGGGCAGTTCTTCTCCGCCGTCACCACCGTCCGCGCCGCCCTGGGCGCCCTGGGCCGCATCCAGGAGATCCTGGAGCTGCCGCGCGAGGACGCGCAGGACAGGGCCGGCGAAGGGCCGGGCGGCACCCCCGAGGCCGGCGCTGCCGCGGCACGCACGGGACAGCGAGGGCGCCCGGTCGAGGTGTCCTTCGACCGGGTCACGTTCGCCTACCGGCCGGGCCGGCCGGTGCTCGACCAGCTCAGCTTCACGGTCCCGGCCGGGTCGACCACCGCGATCGTCGGACCGTCGGGGGGCGGGAAGTCCACGCTGCTCGCCCTCATCGAGCGCTTCCACGATCCCGACCACGGCTCCATCCGTCTCGACGGGACCGATCTGCGCGCCATGTCCCGGGCCGATCTGCGGGCCCGGATCGGCTACGTCGAGCAGGACGCCCCCGTGCTGGCCGGGACCGTGCGGGAGAACCTGCTGCTCGCCGCCCCCGAGGCCGACGAGGCCTCCTGCCGGGAGGTGCTGGACGCGGTCAATCTCCTGGCGCGCCTCCAGGAGCACCCCGAGGGCCTGGACGCACCCGTCGGCGACGACGGCGCCGGGCTGTCCGGCGGTGAGCGCCAGCGCCTGGCCATCGCCCGGTCCCTGCTGGCGGACACGCCGCTGCTGCTGCTCGACGAGCCCACCGCCAGCCTGGACTCCCGCAACGAGCAGGCCCTCCACGCCGCCATCCGCTCCGCCGCGGCCGGGCGCACGGTCCTCATCGTGGCCCACCGCCTGTCGACCGTCGTGGGGGCCGAGCAGATCATCGTGCTCGACCGCGGCCGGCTGACCGCCACCGGCACCCACGAGGAGCTGCTGGGCGCCTCGGAGCTCTACCGCGAGCTCGCCCGTCACCAGCTGCTGGTCTGACGACGCTCCGGCCCGTTCGCGCTCCCCTCCCCGGTCCGCCCGATCGCCTCCCCCGCGCTCGACGGCGCCGCCCGAGGACACCGCTCCGGGCCGGAGGATACTGGTCACGGGATCCGGTGGCGCAGGCGGTCACCGGGAGCCGGTGGCCTCGGAAGGAGACGGACCGTGGACGGAACGCAGCTCCAGCAGCTCGCCATGCAGGTCGCCGCCGGGTTGCCGGCGGTGTCCCGCACGCATCCCTTCGGCCCCGAGCACGACGTCTTCGAAGTGGTGGGCAAGATCTTCCTGATGGCCACCGACGCGCCCGGCGCACCGATCGTGACGCTCAAGTGCGAGCCCCCGCACGCGGCGGCACTGCGCCAGGAGTTCCCCACCATCACGCCCGGCTACCACATGAACAAGCAGCACTGGATCTCCCTCGCGGCCGGTCCCGGGATCACCCGTGACCTCGTGGCCGAACTGGTGCTGAACGCCTACGAGCTCGTCGTCGAGGGCCTCCCCCGGGCCCAGCGCCCCGCGCTGCGCCACACCGGCACCGGACCGTGGCCGACGACGGAGACGGGCTGAGCCCCGGCCGCACGGATCCCCGGGCTCCTCGCGCGCCGTCCCGTGCGAACCGCGGGCCCGGGATCACCGCCCGCAGAGGACCTCGGACGCACGCCGTCCTCTTGCGCCGGAGCGCCACGGTCGAGTTGAGTGCAGCCATGGGGACGGTGATCTACTCCGTGGCCTCCTCGCTGGACGGCTACAACTCCGACACCGAGGGCGACTTCTCCTGGGCGGTGCCCGACGAAGCCGTCGTCGCGGCGCTGACCGACGACCTGGCCTCGGTGAGCACCTACCTCTACGGGCGCCGCATGTACGAGACGATGGCCGTGTGGGAGACCGATCCCACCGCCCCGACGTGGTCCCCCGAGTCGGCGCGCTTCGCCGACACGTGGAAGCGGGCCGACAAGGTGGTCTTCTCCTCCTCCCTCGAACGGACCTGGACCGAGCGCACCCGGCTGGAGCGCGAGTTCACCGCCGAGGCGGTCGAGCGCGCGAGGTCCGAGGCGCCCGGGGACCTCACGATCGAGGGACCGACCCTGGCCGGGAGCGCCCTGCTGCTGGGTGTGGTCGACGTGGTCGAGCTCCTGCTGTGCCCGGTCACCCTCGGAGGCGGCACTCCGGTCTTCCCGGACGGGCTGTCCCTGGACCTGCGGCTCGTGCGGGAGCGCCGGTTCGACAACGGCATGGTGCAGATCACCTATGTCGTCGACCGCCCCCGGCGTACCGGACACGGACCGGGCTACCGGGCGACGTCCCCGCCGGACCAGGCCTCCGCGTAGAACTGCGAGGACCGTGATCCCAGCAGCTCGGTGTACAGCTGCGGCTCCATGGCCTGCGCCGAGCCCTGCGGGAGCTCCGTGGTGAAGGCGGACACGCCCAGCCCGGCCGCGCGGTCGCTCAGCTCCAGGCCGGCGGCCTCCAGGATCGTGGGGTACATGCTCAGCTGGTCCACGCGGGGGCGCAGCCGGCCGTCCAGGTCCTCGCCGGGCACCCAGACGCGGTTGAAGATGGTGCGGTTGTCGTGGTGGTCCAGCTGCTCGTGGAAGGCGTCACCGGCGCTCATGTGCTTGAGGTGGTCGCCCATGATCACCACGGCGGTGTCCTCGAGGTAGCCCTTCTGCTCCAGGTGGGCCACGAAACCGGCCACCTGGGTCATGGAGCAGAAGAACGCGGAGGTGACCACGTTCTCCGTGTCCACGGTGCAGTAGTCGAAGATGTGCACCGGCTCGTGCGTGTCCAGCGTGAGGACGGAGAGGTTGAACGGCCGGCCGGTCCGCTGCGCCTCGGCGTGCAGCGCGTCGACCTCGTCCTTGGCGTGCGCCATGAGGCGTCCGTCGCTCAGACCCCAGTCACCGCGGAAGTTCTTCTCCGGCTCCCCGGCGGCGCGCCAGTCGGAGAGGTCCTTCACCTCGGAGTAGCCGTGGGTGCCCAGGAAGGCGTCCTTGGCGGCGAAGGAGGCGTTGGCCCCGCCCAGGAAGACGCTGGTGTAGCCGTGCTCGCGGAGGACGTCGCCCAGGCAGGTGGTCCCGCCCAGGTAGGTGCCGACGTCGCCGCCGAGCTCGTTGAGGGCGCCGCTGTCCGCGGCGGAGCCGAGGCCCTTGAGCGGCACGCCGCACTGCGTCGCCGTGAGACCGGCCATCGTCCAGCCTCCGCCCTCGTACTGCCGGAGGTCCTCCACGCTCTGCCATCCGTCCGAGGCCCGGGTGACCTCCTGCAGCGGGGCGAACGCGTTCTTCTCGAAGAGCTCGTCGTTCGCCAAGGTGGCCTCCCCGGACTCGAGGTAGATCAGCACCAGGTTGCGCTTGTGCTCGTCGCCGGTGACCGTCGGCTCCACGTAGTAGTCGCCGAGGTCGTACGCGGAGTTCCCCGCCCTGAGGTAGTCCCCCACGCCCACCGTGGTGGCGAAGGCGGTGCTGCCGCCGACGACCACGCCTGCGACCAGGACGGTGGGGAGCACGCGCACGAGCCACCGCGGGCGGTGGGGCCGCACGGGCCCGCCCTGGCGGCGCCTGCGGCGCCGGGCGTACTGCCCCAGGGCGATCCCGGCGGTGAGAAGCAGGGGCAGGACACCGACCCCCAGGATGCCCATCCAGACGATGGGGCCGCCCCCGCCGTCGAGCTCCACGGAGACCAGGTTCAGGAGCATCTGGCCCACGGTGATCTCGCCCCAGAAGTACCGGATCCCAGCGGCGGCGATGAGCAGCGCCAGCCCCGTCCAGATCAGGACGTAGACCAGAAGGCGTCCCGCGACGACGCCGCCCCGTCGGATCACGGGAGAAATCCGGGCAGACATCGCATCACCTCGCGTTCCAGATGCGCGCATGGGCACCGAACATCCTTGACCTCGGACCCGTTCTCGGGCCCATCACAACGTAGTACCGATACGTTACCCGTTCAACAGCCGTTCACGCGTCCGATGCCCACCGGACACCTGATCCGCCGTCGCCCCTCTCTGGCGTGCACCGCCCGTGCGGGACGACCGGGACGACGCGGTGAGCGGCGGCCGGCCTGCCCCGAGCCCCGGGGCCCGGCGGAGGTGCCGGACCCGGACCAGGATCACCGACTCCCCCGGACGCTGACCCCGCACGGCAGGCTGTGGGGTCGACGCGCCGCGATGGCCCGGCGGTCGTCGACGACGCCTCTGCGGACCGGAGGCCCGGACCGCCGCGGGAACCGGCGGTCCCCCGAAGTGTGGCGCCGGGTCCTCCGGTGATCGGCTGCCCGCGGCCCCACGATGTGGGTACGTTTACAGAAGTGAATCACCGCGCTCGCGGGCGGAACACCGGAAGTCCGGAGAAACGGGGACAGGGGAACATGTTCTACATCGTCACGGCCGCCGTCCTGGCCCTCGTGCTCGTTCTCTCGGTCGTCGCCTGGGCGACGGTGCCGAAGAAAACGGGGCCGAAGGACGCCGCCGGGGAGCACGTCCGCCCCAGCGCCACGCGCAAGGCGGCCGGCGTCACGGCCGTCAGCGCGCTGGTGCTCCTGCTGCTCGTCACCGCGGGGACCACCCTGGCCCGGGTCGGGGCCCGGGAGGTGGGGATCGAGACCAGCCTGGGCCGGTACTCCCGCACCCTGCAGGCCGGCTGGCAGGTCAAGGCGCCCTGGGCGGAGGTCGAGACCTTCTCCACCCAGCTGCAGCGCTCGGAGATGGACGCCCCGATCGCCTTCGCCGGCGGTGGCTCCGGCACGCAGCACATGACCGTGCAGTGGACCATCACCGGCGAGCAGGCCCAGGAGCTGTGGTCCCGGTACCGCCGGTTCGAGAACGTGGACGGGATGCTCGTCCAGCCTGCGGCCCGGGAGGCGGTCGCCACCGTCCTGGCCTCCTACACCCCTGCGGAGGCCCGCGCGGAGGGCAAGGTCGAGGAGGTGCGCGAGGCCGTGGAGGCGGCCCTGACCGAGCGGCTGTCCCCGTACGGGGTGCAGCTGGACTCCGTGGCGCTGCCACCGGCGGCGCTGGACCAGACCGCCCAGGACGCGCTGAACCGGGTGGTGGAGGCCGAGGCGAACGTGGACCGCGCCCAGTCCCGCCTCGAGCAGGCCCGGATCGACGCCGAGGCCGACCGGGAGCGCAACAAGAACGTCACCGCCGAGAATCTCGTGCTCGAGTGCCTGACCATCACCAACAATTGGAACGTCAACGAGAACGGGCCCCTGCCGGCCACCTGGACCTGCTTCGGGGCGGACACCGCGGACGTCCTCGTGAACACGAACCGGTGAACCACCGACCCCGGTGCACCCGCCGCCGAGCAGACGGAGCGAGCAAATGACACGGACCCGCATCCACAACTTCTCCCTCTCGCTGGACGGTTTCGCGACCGGCGCGGGTCAGACCCCCGAGGCACCCATGGGTCACGCCGGCCGGCGGCTGCACGAGTGGTTGATCGCCACCCGCTTCGGCGCCCCCATCCTGGGGCACCAGGGCGGCACCGCCGGCATCGACGACGCGTTCGCCCAGCAGCACGAGCCGGGCATCGGGGTAGAGATCATGGGCGCGGGCAAGTTCGGCCCGCCGGGCTGGCAGGACGACGCGGACTGGACAGGGTGGTGGGGGCCGAACCCTCCGTTCCACACGCCGGTCCTCGTGCTGACCCACCGCCCGCGACCCTCGATCGAGATGGACGGCGGCACCACCTTCCACTTCCTCGACGCCGCACCGGAGGAGGCGCTCCGGGCCGCCCGTGAGGCGGCCGGCGGACGGGACGTCCGCATCGGAGGCGGCCCCACCGTGGTGCGCGACTTCCTCGCCGCGGGCCTGGTCGACCACATGCACCTGGTCCAGGTGCCGATCGTGCTCGGCCGCGGCGTGCGGGTGTGGGACGGGCTGGAGGCCCTGGACGAGCACTACGAGATCGAGGCCGTCTCCGCACCCAGCGGGGTCACCCACCTGACCTTCGACCGGAGGGCGCCCTGACGCGAGCCGCCCCGGTGCACCGGCACCGCCGCCGCCACGCCGAGCGGCACCGCCCTCGGCCACGGGACCGTTGACCTGGCGGCGGCCGGGCTGGATCATCGGCTGTGAACGAGGGCGGCGGACACCCCTCGGCCCTGCCGCGGCGCCCTGTCCGTCAGCCCCTGGACACCCGGGAGGCAGCCCATGGACGTGCTCGACCTCGCCGACATCACCCCAGGAACGACCGAGCTCGTCGGGGGCAAGGCCGCCGGGCTGGCCGCCCTCATCGCCGCGGGTGAGCGCGTGCCGGCCGGATTCTGCCTGACCACCGGGGCCTACCGCTCGGGCGCCGTCCCCGAGCGGGCGGTCCTGGCGGCCTACGAGCGCCTCGGCGGTGGTCCCGTCGCCGTCCGCTCCAGCGCCACGGCCGAGGACTCGCCGGGTGCCAGCTTCGCCGGCCAGCAGGACACCGTCCTGGACGTCCGGGGCCGGAACGCGCTGCTCGCGGCGATCCGGCAGTGCTGGGCCTCCCTGGACAGCGAGCGCGCCGTCGCCTACCGGGCCGGACAGGGGCAGGAGACCGGCGACGAGGCGATGGCCGTCGTCGTGCAGCGCATGATCGTCCCGACGGCCGCCGGGGTGATGTTCACCGCCAACCCGCTGACCGGCACTCGCACGGAGACCGTCGTCGACGCCGTCCCGGGCCTGGGCACCGGAGTGGTGGACGGCACCATGGACACCGACCACTACGTCCTGCCGGGGCGCGGCCCGCTCCCCGGGCGCCGGGATCACGGGTGCCTCTCCCCCGACCAGCTGCACGAACTCCGGGCAACCGCCCGACGGGTGCAGCGCGCCCTCGGCAGCCCGCAGGACATCGAGTTCGCCTACGACGCCGAGGGCACCCTGTGGCTGCTGCAGTCCCGCGCGATCACGACCCTCTTCCCGCTCCCGCCCGGGACCGACCCGGTGCAGGACGATGCGGTGCAGGACGACCCGCGCGTCTACCTGGAGGTCGGCCACATGCAGGGCCTGCGGCGCCCGGTCACCCCCATGGGCGTGTCCGTGCTGCGGACCACGACCCGCCGCTGGCTGCATCTCTTCGGCGTCGACGACGCCGTGGTCGACACGGTCCTCGTCGACATCGGCGGCCGGCTCTTCCTGGACCTCACCGGCGTGGTCCGCAGTCCGCGCCTGCGCTCCGGCGTCCCCGCGATGGCGCAGGTCTACGGTCCGGCCGTGGCGCGGGGTCTGCGGCGCGTCCTGGAGGACCCCCGCTACGGGCCGCGCCCTCCTCGTCGCGGTCAGCGCGTGTTCTCCCCGGAGGTGACGGCGCGGCTGCTGCTGGCCGTCGTGCCCGCCTCGCTCCTCGGCGCCCTCCGGGCCCTGGCCCGGCCCGCCGCCGCCCGCGAGCGCGCCTTCCGCGAACTCGAGCAGGTCCGCCGGCAGCGCTGGGCCGCACCGGCGGACACGGCGAGCCGGATCCGGTCCGCGGCAGACCTGCAGGACGCGACGATGACCGGGCCCATGCTGCGCTCCCTGCCCCCGCTGTGGGCCGCGCTCCTCGCGCAGGGAGTGGCCGGGCGGCTGCTGCACGGGATCCTGCGGCCGGGCGAGCTGAACGCGACCCTGCGCGGCATGCCCCACAACGTCACCACCCAGATGGACCTGAAGCTGTGGTCCGTGGCCGGGTCGGCCCGTACGCACCGCGATCTGCTGCTGGGCACCGCTCCGGACGAGCTCGCCGCGCGCTTCCTGCGCGGTGAGCTGCCCGAGCTCGGTCTGACGGCGTTCCTGGAGGAGTACGGGCTGCGCGGCAGCGCCGAGGTCGACGTCGGCTCCCCCCGGTGGGCCGACGACCCCACCCCCGTCTTCGCCGCCCTGTCCGGATACCTGCAGGTGACGGATCCGGGCCAGGCCCCGCCGGCCCGGTTCGCGCGCGCCGCCGACGAGGCGGAGGCCGCCCTGGCGGACCTCGTCGGCCGGGCGCGGCGGACCCGGCCGCTGCGGGCCCGGCTCGCCGGCGCCCTGCTGCGCCGCAGCCGGGAGCTCGCCGGACTGCGCGAGCTGCCCAAGTTCCTGTGGCTGACCCCGCTGGCCCAGGTGCGCGGGCAGCTGCTCACCGCGGGAGCCGAGCTCACCGAGCGCGGTCTGCTGGAGCAGGCGGAGGACATCATGTTCCTGACCCTGGACGAGGCCCTCGACGCCGCGCACGGCACGGACTTCCGCGCCCTCGTGACGCGCCGGCGTCGGGAGCACGACCGTGAGGTCCGGCGAAGGCAGGTCCCCGGCCTGCTGCTGTCCGACGGCACGAACCCGCAGGCGCTGCCCGACGACACCGCCGCCGAGCACGGGCCCGACGTCCTGGTCGGCCAGCCGGCGGCCACCGGGGTCGCGACCGGCCCGGCGCGGATCGTCCAGCACCCGTCCGAGGCGAGGCTGCGGCCCGGGGACATCCTCGTCGCCCCGACCACCGATCCCGGCTGGACGCCGCTGTTCCTGACCCTCGGCGGGCTCATCACGGAGACCGGCTCCACGATCGCCCACGGCCCGACCGTGGCCCGCGAATACGGGATCCCGGCCGTCATCTGCGTGCCCGACGCCACGACCCGGCTGGTCGAGGGCCAGACGGTCACCATCGACGGCGCCTCGGGGGTGATCCGGCTGCACCCCACGGAGCCCGTGACGGGACACGGGGCCGGGAAGTGAGGCCGGCGCACGACCGGCGGACCACGGAGCGGCCGGCCGCTTCCGGTGGAGTGCCGGTCTCCTACGAGGACGGATCGGGCCGGGGCGCGGATCCTCCGGCGCTCGCCGCGACGCTGCGCAACCAGCTGGTGAGCACTCGAGAGGCGAGGTCGAGGTTGCCCATCTGGCAGTGCTGATCGGCTCGCTCCGCCCGGGTGAACAGGCGCGTGGTGACGCTGTGGGCGGCCGTGAGCGCCTGGGCCTGCGCTCGCGTCAGCGCCGGGGGCTGGAAGGCGTCGTGCTCCCCGCACATCAGCAGGACGTCCTGGCGCACCCGCTCGCTGCCCAGGTGGGCGGCGTTCATGCCCAGGAACCACGCCGGAACATCGGCCGGGTCGTCGCTGTCGAGCAGGTACAGGACCTGATCGACCACCACACGCAGGGTCGGCGACAGCCGGGCACGGGTCCGCACGCTCCACCCCATGAAGCCCCGGTGCTGCACCATCGAGCGGACCGGGGCCCGCAGCACCGGGTGGACCCGGTGCAACCAGTCGTAGACCGGCGGCCAGGCCACCACCTGTGCGATGCGGGGTTCGCGCCCCGCCGCGCGCAGCGCCCAGTAGCCACCCATCGAGATGCCGACCAGCGCGGCCCGGTCGAGCCGGAAATGGTCCAGCACGGCCGCGACCGGCTTCTCCCAGTCGTGGTCCGAGGTGAGCCCGTGCACCGTCCGCGCGCCGCCCTGTCCCGGGCCCTCGAAGGCGATCACGGCGAAGCCGGCCGCAGCGATCCGCTGGGCGACGGGGAAGAACTCCTCGATCACGGAGTCGAATCCCCCGTGCAGCAGCACCGTGCCGCCTGTCGGGGGCCCGGCCGCCGGCAGCGAGTAGGCCGGCAGCGCCGCACCGGCGTAGGGCACCTCGTGGCGGACGAGGGCGGCATCGGCGAACGCGGTGTCGAAGAGTTCCAGGTACCGGCGGTAGCGCTCCGGCTTGCGCTGCGAGCGCGGCGGCGTGAAGAACTCCGCCAGCCGCGCGTATCCCGTGGCAGGCCGGTACCGTCCCTCCGCCGCGGCCCGGGACGCCAACGCCTCGAACACCGGGCCGCCGTCGTCCATCGACCGGATGCGTGCTGCGGCGTCGAACAGCTCCCGGCGCTCGGCGAAGCCAGGGCATGGGCCCGGTTGAGCTGGTAGTTGATGAAGCCGCGGCGGTGGAACGCCTCGAATCCCACCGGCAGGGCAACGAGCTCAGGAACTCCCATCCCGCCAGACTACGCCCGGCCCGGCAGCGACCCGGAGGACTGCGCGCGCCGGCGACCGGCAGCACCGCGAGCACGTGACCGCCTCCCGTGCTGCTGTCTCCCGTGCTTCCGCCTCCACCACCGCCCGGCCGCGACCGCGTCCTCGGCTTGGCACCCCTCGCGAACCGCCGTGCCACGCGGGAGTTGCCTCGTGCCGAGAACATCCCTGACGGCGCCGCCCTGCAGCTGTACCCTCGGGCCGTTCCCGCTCAGGACAGATGCCTCGGGGCACGCCGGCAGCGCCCTTCGGTCACTGCGGCGGGACGAGGAGGTCGTCGACGTCGTGGAGCTCGTTGGTGAGACTGACGCCCTCGGTGCCGTCCAGCGGGGTGAGGTCCACGACGATCCCGGTGGCCACGTCCAGGTGCACCCGGTACACCGTGGCCAGGCTGTCGGTCAGGGTCGGGTCCTCGGGCCCGTTCTCGTAGATCCGGGCGGCCGGGCTGTCCAGCAACGGGCAGCACCCGCACCGTGGGACGTAGCCGCCGGCCCAGTCCTCGCCGTCGCCGACCAGGGGACGGCAGGTGGCCGCCCAGGTCGTCCGGCCCCGCAACACGGTCGCGGTGACGTCGCTGAGCTGCACGCCGTGGCACAGCTCCACCGGGTCCAGCATCGCCGTCCACCGGTAGTCCCGCCACATCGGGTCGCCGTGGTCCAGGTGCCAGTCCTCCGGCCGGCGGGCGACCAGCCCGTCCGGGCGCAGCACCACCCCCGCCCCGGATCGGGACAGCCCGGCGTCGGCACCGCTCACGGCCCCGCCGTAGGGCGCCCCCTCGGCGACCTCGACCCCTTCGCCAGTGCGCACGACCACCCGGTGCCGGGCCCGGTCGAGCCAGGCCTCCACCGGCCCGCCCTCGGCGGTGGCCCCACCGCTGCCCTGCCGCCGGTGGGTGAGATGCACCGTGGTGAACCGCCACGGCGAGCCGGCGGCCAAGGCACGGAAGTCGGCGGCGTCAGGAGCAGTCGGCAGGAACGTTCCGGTCATGGGCCCGAGTAGAGCACACCCGGACGACGACGGCCATCCACCGGTCCCGGGTGGGGCCTGCGGGACGCTCACAGGGGCTTGTGCATGAGCAGTGGTGACAGCGGGGCGGCGGCGCGGGCTGCCTGAGGATGCAGGAGCAGGAAGCCGTGGTGGTGCCAGAACGCGCGCCCGGAGCGGTTGCGGGCGATGACCGACAGCAGCACCTGCCGGCATCCCCGAGCTCGGGCGGTGTCCTCGGTGGCGACCAGCAGCGTGGCCCCGAGTCCCCGCCCCCGGTGTGCCGGGCGGACCTGGAGCAGGCCGAGGTAGCAGGACACCGTGCTGGGCCACCGGTGGACCGCCTGCGCCACGCCCAGCAGGACTCCGTCCTCGCTGAAGGCCCCCAGCACCTGGTGAGCGCCGGAACCGGCGTTGCCCGGGCCCCCGTCCAGGATGGCGTCCACGTCCCGGATCGAAGGCAGCTGGTCGAAGCTGGTACGGGTGTAGGCCGGGTCGTCCAGCACGAGGTCCTCGATCAGCGCCCGGTCCTGGGCGGTCACCGGCCGCAGCCGCGGCGCGACCGCCAGCGCCCTGGGTGCGGGAATGCTGGCGCGGTGCGGGCCGTCGGCGTCTGCCGGGCCCGTCACGGTCGCCGGCGTCCCGGCACCGGCGGCACCGCAGCGGGAAGGGCCACCGTGGGCGCGGCGGGGAGGCACCCGGTGCGTGCCGCGCGCGCCCGACCGCACGCGGCCGTCCACCGTCGCCGTGAAGCGGTCGGAGCCGACACCGGAAAGTTCATGGGTTCATTAGAGCCCGCGTCACCCCGATCGGCGATCGTGTCGGCGAGGAGTTCGCCGGCTGTTCACCGTGCCCCGGCGGGCGCCCTTGCCGCTCCGGCGCTCAGGACCCCCTGGGACGTGTGCGGGAGGGAGGATTTCGGGGGCCTCAGAGGAAGTTGGCGCTCAACTGCAGCGCCACGCTCGCGGTGATCAACACCGCCGGCCCGGCGTAGTGCACCGGCGCGAGTTGGGCCCGGCGTTTCCCGGAGGTGGCCAGATCCCGGCGACGACCGGCCTTGACCACCACCGGCCACAGCACCGCCACCGCCAGCAGGGCCGTGCTGAGCAGGAGCAGGAATTCAGGTGAGAGCACGCCTCCCAGAATAAGTGAACCTTTTGGAGGGTCCCGCTGCGCGGCGGCGCCGGGCGGCCCAACTGCGCGTGTTCTTCCTCGTTCCTCTCCCGCGCCCTTCCGCTCGCCCCGGTCGCCGGCCAGGAGGGCGCGCCGCAGGGTGCAGGTCGTCGGTGTTCACCGCTCGGTCACTCCTCTGCCCTACTCTCGGGCACAGGTGACCTACCGAGGGGAGTTCTGTGATGCTGCAGGAGTGGGATCCGGCGCGGCTGGCGCTGCGACAGTTCATCGATCTGTTGACCGAGCGCGGCTACACCGTGGGCGATCCCCAGGGCGAGGACGCGGAGCTGATCGACCCGGGGGGCTCGGCGGTGCAGACCTGGCGGGAGGATCACCCCTACGACCAGCTCATGAGCCGCCAGGAGTACGAACTGGAGAAGTACCGGCTGCAGATCGAGCTGCTGAAGTTCCAGTACTGGGGCCAGGACCACGACCTCAAGCACGTCATCGTGTTCGAGGGCCGCGACGCGGCCGGCAAGGGCGGGACGATCAAGCGCTTCACCGAGCACCTGAACCCCCGGGCGGCGCGGGTGGTGGCGTTGACGAAGCCCTCGGATCGTGAAGCCGGGCAGTGGTACTTCCAGCGCTACATCGCCCACCTGCCCACCGCCGGCGAGATGGTGCTCTTCGACCGCTCCTGGTACAACCGGGCGGTGGTCGAGCGCGTCATGGGTTTCTGCAGCGAGGACGAGTACCACCGGTTCATGGTCCAGGCCCCGGTGTTCGAGAAGATGCTGGTGGAGTCGGGCATCCACCTGACCAAGTTCTGGTTCTCGGTCACCCAGCACGAGC
>NZ_MKJW01000097.1:0-36506 GCF_001942375.1 Kocuria sp. CNJ-770 | reverse complement strand
GGCGGGCCGCTGACCTCGGCGGCGGCGTACTTCATGAAGTCCCCGCCCGAGCAGCAGGCCGACGACACCGCCCGGGCCAACCTGGAGGCCTTCATCCGCGGCGACCTCGAACGCTGAAGCAGCGCCCCACCGGGCACGGCAGGAGCCCCGCACCGGTCCGGTGCGGGGCTCCTGCCGTGCCCGGTGGGGCCTACACGAAGTCCTCGAGGCCGGCGCGGTGCAGCACGAACGCGGTGACCGGATCGTAGAGGCGCGGCGGGAGGTTGTCGTCGAGCGGGACGGCGACCTCCACCTGCCCCTGCGCCTCGGCGACGAACACCCCGGGGTCGTTGCAGTCGGCGATCGCGATCGTGCGCAGCCCGTGCGAGCCGGCCGCCCCGGCGAGGCCGTGGTCGGCGACCACCAGGTCCGGCGGGTTCTGCCCGTCGCGGCGCAGCTTCTCCAGGGTCAGGGACATCGGCCCGGGGAAGTGGGTGTGCCGCAGGCCCCCGTACTGCTCGACCATCACCACGTGCTCGATCTGGCGCACGTCGCCGTCCTCGAAGGCGAAGCCGTCCGGGACCCGGACGACGTGGGCGCCCGCCCGGCGGGCCACGCGGGCCAGCTGCGCGTAGACGGGGAACAGGCCGGCCGGGTGCCCCGTGGCGAAGAGCACGCGCCCGCCTGCGGCGACCACCTCCCCGAGCACGCGCGCGTAGCGCTCCAGCGCGGCGACGGCGAGCTCGGCGGAGATCGTGTCCTGGCCCTCGACGTGGGACCGGTCGGGCGAGATGCCGACCCGGTCGCGCATGAGCGCGAAGACCTCGTCGTAGGTCCAGTCCCGGGTGCGGACGACGCCCATGTGCTGGTGCTGGTCGCCGTCGAGGAAGCCCTGGATGTTGCGCAGGTTCGCCTCCCGTGGCGTGGCCACCGCTCCGGTGAGACGGTGGCGGTCGAGGTGGCGGGCGAGGTCGGCGGGGGGAAGGAACGAAGTCGTCACCGTTCGAGTGTAGGCACGCGCCGGCGGCTACCGTGGCGTACCCGCACGCGGTCCCGGACCCGGGCGTAGACCTCGGCCGTGGCCAGGGCGGTGCGCTCCCAGGAGTGCTCCCGGGCGCGGCGGGCCGCCGCGGCGCCCATGCGCGCCAGGGTCTCCGGGTCGCGACCGAGCCCGAGGAGGGCGTGCGCCCACGACGCGGGGTCGCGGTCGGGGACCAGCCGCCCGGTGACCCCGTCCAGCACGGCGGTGCGCAGCCCGTCCACGTCCGTGGCGAGCACCGGCGTGCCGCAGGCCTGGGCCTCCAGCGCCACGAGGCCGAACGTCTCGGAGGAGGAGGGCACGGCCACCACGTCGGCGCGGCGCATCCGCTCCGCCAGCTGCGGGGCCGGCAGGGCCGGGCCGAAGCCCACCGCGTCCGCCAGCCCGAGCTCGTGCACCTGCTGCTGCAGCCCGGCCGTGAACCGGCGGGTGCCCACGCCCACGATCTCCAGCTCGACCGGCACGCCGGGGGCGTCCGCGCGGATCCGGGCGAGCGCGTCCACCAGCACGTGCGGGCCCTTGAGGGCCTGCAGCCGGCCGGCGAAGAGCACCCGCAGCGGGCGGCCCGGGGAGCCGGGCCGGGGCCCGTGCCGACGGCTCCCGCCGGGCTCCGGCGGGGAGAAGGCGGAGAGGTCGACCCCGGGCGTGATCACGGTCAGCCGCGCCGGATCGGCGTCGTAGAGCTCGACCATCTGCAGGGCCTCGGTGCGGGTGTTGACCACGGTGGCCTCGGCCCGTGCGATCAGCTCCGCCTCCGCCTCGGCGCGGGCGGCGGGCTCCAGACCCTCGTCGGCCCGGGTCCGCAGGTTCTTGCCCAGGGCCGTGGTGTGCAGGGTCAGCACGAGGGGCACGCGCCAGTCGTCGGCGAGCTCCCGGCCCACGGCCCCGGAGAGCCAGTAGTGGGCGTGCACCACGTCCGGGCGGGGGGCCTCGGCGCGGAGCACCTCGGCGAAGGCGCCGGTCAGTCCCGGCAGGTCCTCCTTCACGGCGCCGGCCGCCCCGGGCAGCGAGACCGTGAGCAGCCGCAGACCCGCGCGGATGCGGGACGCCCGCATCCCCGCGGTGCGCGGCGCGCCGGGGTCCCGGTCCAGGGTGGCCATGTCCACGGTGTGCCCGGCGTCCACCAGCGCCCCGGCGAGCTGACGCACGTAGACGTTCATCCCGCCCGCATCGCCGGACCCCGGTTGCTCGAGGGGACTGGTGTGCAGGCTGATCAGCAGGACGTGCAGCGGAGCGTCGGACACGGATCCACTGTAGCCCCCGGCCCCGACCCCGCCCCGTGTCGGCGCCGCAGGTGCTCTCCGGCCATGGTCTTCCACGCGGTCCTGCGGCGGTATCCGGGCCCCGGCGCGTGGGTGTTCGCGCCGGTGCCCGAGGAGCACGCCCCCGAGGTGCGCGGACCCTTCGGCAGGGTCCCGGTGACGGCCACGGTCGACGGCAGGACGTGGTCCACCAGCGTCCGGCGGGACTCCCGGGCCGGCTGGCTGCTCGCCGTGCCGGCGCGCGTGCGCGGGGACAAGGACGACGGGGACGTGGTGAGCGTCGAGGTCGTCGTGGACGCCTCCCGGCTCTGAGCGGGGGCGGTCGCCCGGGTGCGAGAATGGGACCCGTGAACCGTGCTGAGCCCGTCCCGTTCCCTCCGCCCGGCGCCGCCGCCCCCGGCGCCCTCTCCCGGACCTCTCCCGGGGACCTCTCCGGGAGTTTTCCCGGGGACCGTTCCGGGACCTTCTCCGGTGGGGTCCGGCCCGAGCGCAGCGCCGTGGTCGATCTCGCCGCGGTCCGCGCCAACGTGCGCAGGATCCGGGACCTGGCCGGGCCCGCGCGGCTGATGGCCGTGGTCAAGGCGGACGCCTACGGCCACGGGGCCGTGCCCGTGGCCCGCGCCGCCCTGGAGGCCGGCGCGCACGCCCTGGGCGTCGCCCACGTCGCCGAGGCCCTCGCCCTGCGCGCCGCGGGGATCACCGCCCCGGTGCTCGCGTGGCTGCACACCGTGGACACGGACTTCCGTGCCGCCCTCGCCCAGGACGTCGCGCTCGGCGTCAGCGGGTGGGAGCTCGGCCCGGTCGCCGAGGCAGCCCGGGAGCTCGGCCGGCCGGCGCGGATCCATCTCAAGATCGACACCGGGCTGGGCCGCAACGGCGCGACGGCCGAACGGTGGCCCGAGCTCGTGCGCCTCGCCGCGCAGGCCGAGGCCGAGGGTCTCGTGCGGGTCACCGGCGTGTTCACCCACCTCGCCGTGGCCGACGAGCCCTCCCGGCCCGAGACCCGGGAGCAGCTCGAGCGCTTCCGCGCGGCCGTGGACACGGCGCGGGCCGCCGGGCTGCGGCCCGCGCTGCGGCACGCCGCGAACTCCCCGGGCCTGCTGCAGGCCGCCGGCCTCGAACGCCCGGAGGACATGCTCCTGGACATGGTCCGCGTGGGCGTCTGCCTCTACGGGCTCTCCCCGCTCCCCGACCGCACCCCGCGGCAGCTCGGCCTGGTGCCGGCCATGACCCTGCGGAGCACCGTCAGCGCGGTCAAGGAGGTCCCCGCCGGGCAGGGCGTCTCCTACGGGCTGGGCTACGTGACCGAGCGGCCGACCACCCTCGCGCTGATCCCGCTGGGCTACGCCGACGGCGTGCCGCGCTCCGGGACCGGCGGGCCGGTGCGCATCCAGGGGCGCACCTATCCGGAGGTCGGCCGGGTCGCGATGGACCAGCTGGTCGTGGACCTGGGCGCCCCCGGCCTGTCCGCGCCCGAGCACGGGCTGCTGGGCGCGGACGCCGTGCTGTTCGGGGCCGGGGACGACCCCTCCGCGTCGGCCTGGGCGGACGCCGCCGGCACCATCAACTACGAGATCGTCACCCGCGTCTCGCCCCGCGTGCCCCGGGTGCACGTGGACGGCGCGGCGAGCGACGGGGAGGAGCGGGCATGAGCGAGTGGACCCTGAGCCTGACCGTGGACGGCCCGGAGCGGACCCAGGCCCTGGCCGAGCGGCTCGGCGCCCGGCTGCGCGCCGGGGACCTGCTGGTCCTCACCGGCGAGCTCGGTGCGGGCAAGACCACCTTCACCCAGGGGCTGGGCCGGGGTCTGGGGGTGCGCCCCGGCATCATCTCGCCCACGTTCGTGCTGGTGCGGCGCCACCCCAACGTCCCGGACGGGCCCCGCCCCGGCGGCCCGGACCTGGTGCACGTCGACGCCTACCGGCTGGACAGCGCGGGGGAGGTCGACGACATCGACCTCGAGGACACCGTGGACTCGGCCGTCACCGTGGTGGAGTGGGGCGCCGGGAAGGTCGAGCACCTCGCCGACTCCCGCCTGGAGATCGTGCTCGAGCGCGCGGTGGGCGCCGCGCCCGCCGGCGGTGCCGCGGGCGAGCCCGGGCAGGAGGACGCGGCGGCGGACGGGACGGAGGAGGAGGACGCCGAGCCCCGCCGGATCACGCTGACGGGGATCGGCCCGCGCTGGGCGGGCGGGCCCCCGCCGCTGGAGCCGCCCGGGGAGAGCTCCGCGCGCGGGCACTAGAATGGCCGGGTGCTTCTCCTGTGCCTGGACTCCTCCGCCGTCGCCTCCGCCGCGCTCGTGACCGGGGCGGGCGAGATCGCCGGCTCCTTCGTCAGCCCCGACACCCGCTCCCACGCCGAGGTGCTGGCCCCCGCCGTCCGTGACCTGCTGGACGGGCACGGCCTGACCGGCGCCTGGCTCGACGGCGTGCTCGTGGGCACCGGACCCGGCCCCTTCACCGGGCTGCGGGCCGGGATCGCGACCGCCCGGGCGCTCGCCTTCGCCTGGGACTTGCCGCTGCACGGACTGATGAGCCTGGAGGCCCTGGCGCAGGACGCCGCCGAGCACGCCCGGGCGGCCGGCCACGAGGAGTTCCTCGTGCTCACCGACGCCCGCCGCAAGGAGGTCTACTGGGCCCGCTACGCCCTCGACCCCGACGGCCCGCGGCGGGTCGCCGGACCGGGGGTCGCCGCCGCGGAGCAGCTCCCGGCGCTGCCGGCCTACGGCCGCGGCGCGGGGATCTGGGCGGAGCGGCTGGCGCTGCCCGTGCCCGCGTTCGCCGGGGCCCAGCCCACGGCGTCCTCGCTGGGTCTCGCCGCGCTGCGCCTGCGCGCCCGCGGCGAGGGACCGGGCCCGGACACGACCCCCCTGTACCTGCGCGAGTCCGACGCGAAGGTCCCCGGCCCCCGGAAGAAGGCCCTCGCGTGAGCGCCGCCGCCCCGCAGCCGTCCTGGACCCTGCGCCGGATGACCGCCCAGGACGTCCCCGTGGTGCACGCCCTGGAGCAGGACCTCTTCCCGGCCGACGCCTGGCCGCTGGAGATGTTCTCCGCCGAGCTGGCCCAGCCCGTGTGCTGGTATTGGGTGGCCGAGCAGGACGACCGGATCGTCGGCTACGCAGGACTGATGTGCATCCGCCCGGTCGGCGACGTCCAGACCATCGCGGTGCTGCCCGAGCACGAGGGCCGCGGGATCGGCTCGGCGCTGCTGCGCACCCTGCACGGGCAGGCCCGCGAGCTCGGCGCCACCGAGGTGCTGCTCGAGGTCCGCGCCGACAACCCCCGCGCCCAGCGGCTCTACCGCCGGTTCGGCTACGAGCACATCCACACCCGGCCCCGCTACTACCGGGACGGCACCGACGCGCTGATCATGCGCGTGGACCTCACCGCCCCGGAGCCCCCGAGCGCCCCGCGCCCGGGCGCCCCGAGCCCGACCCACCCCACGGAGGACGACCGATGACCGACGGACCGCTGGTGCTGGGCATCGAGTCCTCCTGCGACGAGACCGGCGTCGGGATCGTGCGCGGGCGCACCCTGCTCGCCAACGTCGTGTCCTCCTCGATGGACGAGCACGCGCGCTTCGGCGGCGTGATCCCCGAGATCGCCTCCCGGGCCCACCTCGACGCCCTCGTGCCCACCCTGCGCGAGGCCCTGGACCGGGCCGGTGTGGGCCTGGCCGAGCTCGACGCCCTGGCCGTGACCTCCGGGCCGGGCCTGGCCGGGGCGCTGATGGTGGGCGTCGCCGCCGCGAAAGCGCTCGCCGTGGCCACCGGCAAGCCCCTGTACGCCGTCAACCACCTCGTGGCCCACGTCGGCGTGGGCGTGCTGGAGGACTCGGGGATCGAGGGCTTCCGGGGCGGCTTCGACGACGGCCTGCCCCGGGACCTCGGCGCGCTGCTGGTCTCCGGCGGGCACACCGAGATCCTCGCCGTCGACGACCTCTCCCGGGACGTGCGGCTGCTCGGGGGCACGATCGACGACGCGGCCGGCGAGGCCTACGACAAGGTGGCCCGGGTCCTGGGGCTGGCGTACCCGGGCGGCCCGGCCATCGACGCCGCCGCCCGGTCCGGGGACCCCACGGCCTTCCGCTTCCCGCGCGGACTGACCGCGGGCAAGTACCTGGGCTCGGCCGAGCGGCCCGGCCCGCACCGCTACGACTTCTCCTTCTCCGGGCTGAAGACGGCGGTGGCGCGCGTGGTCGAGGCGCACGAGGCCGAGGGCCGGGCGGTGCCGGTCGCGGACGTCGCCGCGTCCTTCCAGGAGGCCGTGGCCGACGTCGTCACGCGCAAGGCGGTCCTCGCGTGCACCGAGCAGGGGCTCGGCACGCTGCTGCTGGGCGGGGGAGTGGCCGCCAACTCGCGGCTGCGGGAGCTCACCGCCGAGCGCTGCGCCGCGCACGGGATCGAGCTGGTGGTCCCCAAGCTCTCCCTGTGCACCGACAACGGGGCGATGGTCGCGGCCCTCGCCGCCCGGGTCGTGGCCGAGGGCCGTGAGCCCTCGGGCCTGGGCTTCGCCGCCGACTCCTCCCTGCCCGTGACCACCGTCTCCGTCTGAGCCGGGCCGCGCCCGTCAGTCCACGGGCGTGACCAGGGTGCCGTCGGCGAGCCAGCTGCGCAGGTTGCGCAGGGTCAGCTCGGCCATCGCCCGGCGCGTCTGCACCGTGGCGCTGCCCACGTGCGGCAGCAGCACCACGTTCTCGAGCCGGCGCAGCGCGGCGGGCACGTGCGGCTCGGCCCGGTACACGTCGAGACCGGCCCCGGCCAGCCGTCCCTCCTCCAGGGCGGCGACGAGCGCGGTCTCGTCCACGACCGCGCCGCGGGCGACGTTGACCAGGAAGCCGTGCGGGCCGAGGGCGTCCAGGACCGCGGCGTCGACCAGCGCGGCGGAGTCCGGGCCTCCGGGCACGGCGACCACCAGGCGTCGACGGCCGCGGCGAGCTCCGCGGGGGAGCCGTGGTAGCGGTGCTCGACGCCGGGGACCGGCCGGCGGTTGTGGTAGTGGATCTCGCAGCCGAGCGCGGTGAGGCGGTGGGCGACGGCCCGGCCGATCCGGCCGAGGCCGAGGATCCCGACGCGGCGGCCGGAGGCGTGCACGGTCAGCGGGTAGTTGCCGGTCGTCTCCCACGCCCCGCGGCGCACGAAGCGGTCGGCGGCCGAGAACCGGCGCAGCACGTCGAGGTAGAGGGCCAGGGCGGTGTCCGCCACGGCGTCGGTGAGCACGTCGGGGGTGTTGCTCATCCGGATCCCGCGCGCGGCGGCCCCGGCGGCGTCCGTCCCGTCGTAGCCGACGCCGAAGTGCACGACGGCCTCGAGGCGGGGCAGGCGGCCCATCAGCTCCCGGTCCACGCCGGTGCGCCCGGAGCACACCGCCACGCGCACCTCCCCGGCGTGCCGGTCCAGGAAGTCCTCCCGGTCGCCGGGATCCGCGGGCAGGCGCAGCGCCGAGTGCTCGGCGGTGAGGGTGTCCTCCACCAGGGGGTGCAGGGCGCCGATCTGCAGGACGGGGCCCCGCGGCACGGGGCCGCCCGGTCGGGTCGGTTCGGTCATGTCTGCCACCTGTGGGGGACGGGAGCCCGTGCGGGCTCGGCCGGACGGGACGGTCAGTCGTTCTCGCGGGTGCGGCGCACGATGTCGAGGGCGACCGCGCGCAGGTCGCCTCCGTGGGCGCGGGCCACGGCCCGCTGGCGCTGGTAGCCGGCGCCCTCCCGCAGGATCCGCTCCACGTCGGAGAGCTCCTGCGCGCAGCCCAGCCGTGCGGCGACGGGCTCGAGCCGGTCGAGCAGGCCGATCAGGTCCTCGCGCAGGTCCCGCTCGGTGTTGTGCGGGCCGGTGATCACCTCGGCGTCCAGGCCGTAGCGGGCGGCCCGCCACTTGTTCTCCTGGATGTGCCACGGCCGCAGCCGGGCCGGCTCCCGGCCGTCCTCGACGTCGCGGGACAGGGACTCCGCGAGGCACTGGGTGAGGGCGGTGAGCGCCCCGACCTCCCACAGGGTCGAGAGCCCGTCGCAGAACCGCACCTCGTCGGTGCCCAGCCGCGGCACGGGGCGCACGTCCCAGCGCGCCTCGCTGAGCTCATCGATGATCCCGGTGGAGACCATGTCCTCGATGCACTGCTCGTAGGCGTCCCAGGAGGGGAAGTGGTGGGGCAGCCCGGCGGTGGAGAGCTGCTGGAAGATCATGGAGCGCTGCGACGCGTAGCCGGTGTCCTCCCCGGCCCAGAAGGGGGAGTTCGAGGACAGGGCCAGCAGGTGCGGGTAGTAGGTCAGCAGCCCGTCGAGCACCGGCAGGGCCTTGGCCCGCGCGTCCAGGCCCACGTGCACGTGCACCCCGTAGATGACCATCTGCCGGCCCCAGTACTGGGTCCGGTCCACGAGCTTGTGGTAGCGCTGCTTGTCGGTGACCTGCTGGTCCTGCCAGCGCGCGAAGGGGTGGGTGCCGGCGGCGAAGATCTCGAGGCCGTGCGGGGCGGTGACCGTGCGGATCTCGTCCATCATGGACGCCAGCTGCTCGGTGGAGTGGGCCACGTCGCGGCACACCCCGGTGACCATCTCGACGGTGTTGAGCAGGAACTCCCCGGTGAGCTGCGGGTGGTCGCCGTCGGTGCCCCACTCGGGACGGGCCTCCAGGACCGCCTCGAGCGTCTCCCGGCCGCGGGGCACGAGATCGCCCGTGGTGCCGTCCACCAGGGCGATTTCCCACTCGACGCCCAGCGTCGACTGGTCGGAGCGGGCGAACGAGATCTCCACGCGGCAGGTCCTCCGTGCTCTGCGGGCGCGTCGGCCCGCGGGGTGCGGGCCGGATCGCCCGGTCGGGTGCGGGGCCGTTCGCCCGCGGAGCCCTCAGTCTACGGTTTCGACGACGAGCACGACGCGCCGCTCCCCGGCGCGGGCCCCGCTCCCCGGCCCGCCGTCCGGGACCGGCGCCGGGCCCGTGCGGGTCAGCACGAGGGTGGCCCGGCCGGGGCCCTTCGGCGCGAGCTGGCGGCGCAGCTGCTCGGGCGTGACGTCGGTGCCCCGCTTCTTGATCTCGAGGGCGCCGACCTCGTGCTCCCGCACCCAGCGCTTCAGCACCTTGACGGTGTGCGGGAGCACCTCCCGCACCCGGTAGGCGCGGGCCAGGGGGGTGCGGACCAGCTCGTCGGAGCTCAGGTAGGCGATCCGCGGGTGGATCAGCCGCGCGCCCAGCCGGCGGGCGAGGTCGGTGACGAGGCCCGCGCGGATCACCGCGCCGTCCGGCTCGTACAGGTACGACCCCACCGGGCCCACGACCGCGTCCGCGTGGGCGGGGTCGAGGTCCTCCGGGCTGGTGAGCTCCGTGGACCCGTGCTCGGAGAGGACGAGGGCGGCCCGCCGGACCCCGGGCCGGGCCACGGCGTTGAACCACAGCACGGCCTCGACCACGTCCCCGCGGTCGGACACCCACTGCGCCTCGCACCCGGCCGGCACCGCCTCGTGGGGGATGCCGGGGCCCAGCTTCACGCCCACGGGCAGTCCCCGCGCGGCGAGCGCCTCGACGAAGGACAGCGGCGGGGAGAACGCCTCGGGGTCGAAGATCCGGCGGGTCCCGGACGACGACGTCTCGCGCCGGGCCGGGTCCAGCCAGACCCCGTCCGGCGGCCCGCCGGGCAGTGCGTCCAGGTCCAGGGACGCGGCGTCGGCGTGCAGCACCGTGGCCTCGGGGAAGGGGCGGAGGTTGAGCAGGGCCACCGCGGCCGTGGTCTCGTCCAGCTCCACCGCGGTGACCCGCCGGTCCAGGGAGGCCAGGGCGAGGGCGTCGGCGCCGATGCCGCAGCCGAGGTCCGCCACGTGGGCGAGGCCGGCGTCGGCGAAGCGGCGGGCGTGCAGGGCGGCCACGCGCAGCCGGGTGGCCTGCTCGAGGCCGGCCCGGGTGAACAGCATCTGCTCGGCGAAGTCCCCGAACTTCGCGCTCGCCCGCGTGCGCAGCCTCGCCTGGGTGAGCACCGCGGAGACGAGCTCGGCGTCGTGCCCCTGGGCCCGCAGCCGGGTCGCGGCCGCGAGGGCGTCGTCGGCGTCGTAGGGGCCGATCTGCGCGAGCAGCCGGCGCCCCTCGTCGGTGAGCAGGGGTGCGATGTCGGTCGCCTCGTCGCGCATGGGGCCACCCTATCCGGCCCCGGACCGGGCCCGGCGCCCGGGCACCGGCCGGTCAGTAGAACGCGGCGAGGCGGCCCCGCGGGCCGTCGATGACGGTCACCGGGGTCTCGAAGACGCGGCTGAGGACGGCGTCGTCCATGATCTCCCGCGGCTCGCCGAACTCGGCGACCCGGCCGTCCTTCACGGCGCAGATCCGGTCGGCGTAGTGGCTGGCGAAGTTGATGTCGTGCAGGACGATCAGGATGGTGCGGCCCATCTCGTCGCAGGCCCGCCGCAGGTGCTGCATCATCGACACGGCGTGGCGCATGTCCAGGTTGTTCAGGGGCTCGTCCAGCAGCACGTGGTCGGTCTCCTGGGCCAGCACCATGGCCACGTAGGCGCGCTGGCGCTGCCCGCCCGAGAGCTGGTCGAGGTAGCGGTGCTCCAGCGGCCCCAGCCCGAGGAAGTCGATGTAGGTGCTGACCACCTCCTCGTCCACCGTGGTCAGCCGGCCGTGGCTGTGCGGGAAGCGCCCGAAGCCGACCAGCTGCCGCACCGTGAGGCGGGTGACGTAGTGGTTCTCCTGGCGCAGGACGGACACGATCCGGGCGAGGTCCTTGGACTTGGTGCGGGCCACGTCGTAGCCGGCGATGTCGATGGTGCCGGCGTCGAGGCCGAGCAGCCGCCCGATCATGGTCAGGAGCGTGGACTTGCCCGCGCCGTTGGGGCCGACCAGGGCGGTCATCCCGCCCGAGGGGATCTCCAGGTCCACGGGGCCGATGGTGACCTCGCTCCCGTAGTCCTTGCGCACGTTGGTGAGGGTGATCACAGCCGGCCCTTTCGGAGGATGACGTAGAGGAAGACGGAGCCGCCGACCAGCTCGATGATGATCGAGACCACGCCCTGGGCGTAGAACACGTGCTGGAGCACGAAGTAGGCGCCGGTGAGGACGAGGAACCCGGTGAGGACCGCGACCGGGAAGACGCGGCGGTGGTCGTAGGTGTCGGCGAACTGGTAGGCGAGCGTGGCCACCAGGAAGCCCAGGAACGTCATCGGACCCACCAGCGCGGTGGAGACCGCCATCAGCACGGAGACGAGGAAGAGCGTGCGCATGACCTCGGTCCGGTGCCGCAGGCCCAGGTTCAGGCACACGTCCCGTCCGAGGGCGACCACGTTGAGGCGGGCACAGCTCAGCACAGGGCGCCGCCGGCCAGGGCGCACAGGGGGATGGCCACCGGAAGGTAGTCGGCGTGGGCGTTCGTCACGGAGCCGAACAGCCGCGCGGAGAGCACGTCGAAGTCGCTGGGGGAGAGCAGGCGCTGCATGAACGTCGAGACCGACCCGAGCCCGCCCCCGATGATGATGCCCACGAGCAGCATGACCTGCAGGTTCCCGTACCGGCCGGAGAGCAGCCATCCGTAGAGGGCGAGGGAGAGGGCCACCATGAGGGCGACCTGCAGCAGGAACTGCGGCACGCCCTGCAGGACGAGGATCCCGGCGGCGCCCAGGACGTACACCGTGGAGGTCTGGATCGCCACGTAGAGGGACTCGAAGCCCATGATCGACGGGGTGATGATGCGGTTGTTCGTGGCCGTCTGGAAGCCCACGGTGGCCATCGCCTGGCAGAAGGCCACGACCGCCATGATCACGACGCTGGTGACCCGGCGCTCCGCGATCCGCCAGAAGCCGTCCGAGCCCACCGGCATCGGGTTGCCCCAGGCGAGCAGGCCGAAGGCGAAGCCCGCCGACGCCAGGGCCAGCACGGCCACGACCGCCCAGTACCGCCGCCGGGCCTGCGGCGTGGGGAAGGCGCCGGCGCCGCGCCGGCCGGCGGGGGCCGTCCGTGTTGTGGCCGGTGTCGTCGCGGGTGTCATGATCACGGCCTCAGACACGTCGACGCTGCCTGAGGAGGAGGTGGACGAACACGACGGCGCCGACGATCCCGAGGATCACGGACACCGGGATCTCGAAGGGCATGATGACGATCCTCCCGATCAGGTCGCACACCGTCACGACGGCGATGCCCAGCAGGCAGACCCACGGCAGGTTGCTGCGCAGGTCGTCGCCGCGGACCATCGAGACGATGTTGGGGACGATGAGGCCCAGGAACGGCAGGTTGCCGACGACGACGGTCACCACGCCGGTGGCCACCGCGATCAGCCCGGTGCCGAGCAGGACGGTCCGGTGGTAGTTCAGGCCGACGTTGGTGGCGATGTCCTCGCCGAGCCCGGCGACGGTGAGCCGGTCCGCCACGAGGAACACCGCGACGACGACCAGCAGCACGATCCACAGCACTTCGTACTGGCCCCGCAGGACCGAGGTGAAGCTGCCGGCGAACCAGACGCCCAGGTTCTGCAGCATGTCGGTCTGCAGCGCCAGGAACGTCGAGACGGAACCGACCACCGCGCCCAGCATGATCCCGACGATGGGGACGATGAGCGAGGAGCGCAGGGACACCCGGCGCAGGAAGAGGAAGAAGATCGTGGTCCCGAGAAAGGCCGCGGCCACGGCGCCGAGCATCCGGGTGAGGAGGCTCGCCGTGGGGACCAGCAGCGTGACCACGAGCAGGCCGAGCCCCGCCCACTCGGTGGTGCCCGTCGTGGTGGGCTCCACGAAGCGGTTCTGCGTGAGCAGCTGCATCACCAGCCCGGACATCGCCATGGCGGCGCCGGCGAGCACCAGGGCCACGGTGCGGGGGACGCGGGTGATGGCGAACATCTCGCCGCCGCCCTCGGCGCCGAACACGTCGTAGACCCCCGTGAGGAGGGACACGGCCAGCAGCGCGAGGACCCCCAGGGCGCCGGCGAGCAGCTTCCGGTCGAACAGCGCGCCCTTGCTCCCCGGGCCGTTCCCGGCCGGGGGTCCCGGCGTGGTCGTCGTCATGAGCCTCTCCTCCGGCCTCGTGCCCGGCGCGGGACGGTGGTGGTGTCCGCCGTCGGAGGCCCCACCACCGTCGTCCGCACGGTCGGTCAGTCCTGCTCGCCCATGGCGTCGGCCAGGGTGTTGAAGAACTCCGTGTAGGTCTGGATGCCCTCGTTGGTGTACGTGTCCTTGGGCATGTACACCACGTTGTCCTCCCGCACCGCGGTGACGTTGCGCAGCGCTTCGGCGTTCTCGACGACCTCCTGCGCCGGCGTGTACTCGGCGTCGTCGGGGCTGACGGCCGCGTCACGGTCCATCACGAGGATCCAGTCGGGGTTCGCGTCCGCGATCGCCTCGACCGAGATGTCGTCGCCCTGGTGGTCGTCGGTGGCCCCATCGACCTCGAGGGCCGGGGCGAAGTCGAAGATCTCGAACAGCGGACCCAGGGTCCGCCCCACCTCCGGGGCGATGTAGCCGATCTCGCCGCCGGAGACGGTGACGGCCATGACCGTGTCCCCGGGCTGGTACTCCTCGACGACTCGCTGCATCGCCGCGTCGAAGGCGCCGTTGATCTCCTCGGCCTCCGCGCTCCGGCCGAAGATCTCGCCCAGCGCCGAGGTCTGCCGCTTCAGCTCCTCGTCGAAGGGCTGGTCCTCCCGGGGGTCGAGCTCCACGATGGTGGCGTCCGGCACGAGGTCGGCGAAGTCGTCGCGGTAGTCCGCGAAGCGCTGACCGTTGACGATGAGGTCGGGGTCCGCCGCGACGACGGCCTCGAGGTCGGGCTCGCGGTGGTTGCCGAGGTCGGTGACGGACTCGTCGTCGGCGTAGGCGATGGTGTCCGGCATGAGGGCGCGCGGGGCGGCCACCAGCTCGATGCCCCAGTCCGCCAGCGTCTCGAAGGTCCGGTTGTCGGTGGCGACCACGGACGCCGGCGGGGCGCTCACGGTCTGGGTGCCGTAGTTGTCCTCGACCTCGACCGTGGAGGCGGCGGAGGACTCCGCGGACGCCGTCTCGCCGCCCTGGGATCCGCCGCAGGCGGTGAGGGCGAGGGCGCTGACGGCGGCCAGGACGGCGGCCGGGTACTGGGTGCGGTTCATGGTGGTCCTTCGTGCGGGGATTCGGGTGCGGGTCCCGTCGTGCCGCCCCCGGCGGGGCGCACGGCGGGGCGCCGCACGTGGCGACGTCCCGGTGCAGTGCACGGGACGTCGGGGCGGCACCGGTTCTCGGCCGAGGTAAGGCTCGCCTTACCGCTCAACCTAGAGTGTTCCGGGCGGGTGAGGCAAATCATTGGAGAACATCGGCGTGCCCTAATTCGACCGGTATGGGATCGGCCGCTCCACCGCGCTGGCACTCGCCTTGACCGACTGCTAGGCGACTTCTATAGTCGGCCTTGGCACTCTCCGGGTGAGGGTGCTAAGGGCCAGGCGATCGATCGGCACCGCGACGACGGTTGGTGCGCCAACCGGCCCGAAGCAAGACGGCGGGCCCTGCCCGCGGTCGCCCACCGCTTTCCACGCCTACAGAGAAGGAGAGATCGTGTCGGTCTCCATCAAGCCCCTCGAGGATCGCATCGTCGTTCAGCCGCTCGCCGCTGAGCAGACCACCGCTTCCGGTCTCGTCATCCCGGACACCGCCAAGGAGAAGCCCCAGGAGGGCAAGGTCCTGGCCGTGGGCCCCGGCCGTGTCGACGACTCCGGCAACCGCATCCCGGTCGACGTCAAGGAGGGCGACGTCGTGATCTTCTCCAAGTACGGCGGGACCGAGGTCAAGTACAACGGCGAGGAGTACCTGGTGCTCCCGGCCCGCGACGTCCTCGCCGTCGTCGAGAAGTAGAGCCGGCGCAGCAGACCGCGCAGTCCTGACGAAGGGTGCCCGCCGCGCGCCCCGCTTTCCCGGCGGGCCCGCGGCGGGCACCCTTCGTCGTCCCCGAATTCCCGAACCCCGCTGGACCACCAGCCACCCAGAAGGAGCTCTTCGCCCATGGCCAAGCAGCTGGCATTCGACGATGCCGCCCGCAAGTCCCTCGAGAACGGCGTCAACAAGCTCGCCGACACCGTCAAGGTCACCCTCGGCCCCCGCGGGCGCAACGTGGTGCTCGACAAGAAGTGGGGCGCCCCCACGATCACCAACGACGGCGTGACCATCGCCCGCGAGGTCGAGCTCGACGAGCCCTACGAGAACCTCGGCGCGCAGCTCGCCAAGGAGGTGGCGACCAAGACCAACGACGTCGCCGGCGACGGCACCACCACCGCCACCGTGCTGGCCCAGGCGCTCGTCAAGGAGGGCCTGCGCAACGTGGCCGCCGGGGCGGACCCCCTGAGCCTCAAGCGCGGCATCGAGAAGGCCGTCGAGGCCGTCGCGCAGCGCCTGCTGGACAACGCCCGCCCGGTCGAGGGCGTCAACGTCGCCCACGTGGCGACCATCTCCGCCCAGGACCCCACCATCGGGGAGCTCATCGCCCAGGCCTTCGAGACGGTCGGCAAGGACGGTGTCATCACCGTCGAGGACGGCTCCAGCACCGAGGTGGAGCTCGAGGTCACCGAGGGCATGCAGTTCGACAAGGGCTACCTCTCCCCGTCCTTCGTGACCGACGCCGAGCGCCAGGAAGCGGTCATGGAGAACTCCCTGGTGCTGCTGTACCAGGGCAAGATCTCCTCCGTGCAGGAGCTCATGCCGGTGCTGGAGAAGGTCCTCCAGGCCAAGAAGCCGCTGACCATCATCGCGGAGGACGTCGAGGGCGAGGCCCTGTCCACCCTGGTGGTCAACAAGCTGCGCGGCACCCTCGACGTCGTGGCGCTCAAGGCCCCCGGGTTCGGCGACCGCCGCAAGGCGATCCTGCAGGACCTCGCGGTGCTCACCGGCGGCGAGTTCATCACCTCCGAGCTCGGCATCAGCCTCGACCAGGTGACCCTGGAGCAGCTGGGCACGGCCCGCCGCGTCACGGTGACCAAGAACACCACCACGGTGGTCGACGGCGGCGGGACCCCGGAGCAGATCCAGGAGCGCGTCGCCACGATCCGCGCCGAGGTGGAGCGCACCGACTCCGAGTGGGACCGGGAGAAGCTCCAGGAGCGGCTCGCCCGCCTCGCCGGCGGGGTCTCCGTGATCAAGGTGGGCGCGGCCACCGAGGTCGAGGCCAAGGAGCGCAAGCACCGCATCGAGGACGCCGTGTCCTCGACCCGCGCGGCGCTCGAGCAGGGCATCGTCTCCGGCGGCGGCACCGCCCTGGTGCACGCGGCGAAGGTCCTCGACGAGTCCGACCTCGGGCTCACCGGCGACGCGGCGACCGCGCTCGGCATCGTGCGCCGCGCGCTGCGCCAGCCGCTGTACTGGATCGCGCAGAACGCCGGCCAGGACGGCGCCGTGGTCGTCTCCCGCGTGGCCGACCTGGAGCCCGGCCACGGCTACGACGCCGCCGCCGGCGAGTACGTCGACATGGTCGCGGCCGGCATCATCGACCCGGTCAAGGTCACCCGCTCGGCGCTGCAGAACGCCGCGTCCATCGCGGCGCTCGTGCTCACCACGGAGACCCTCGTGGCGGACAAGCCCGCCGAGGACGCGGGGCACGGCCACCAGCACTGACCCGCACTGCCCGCCCGACGGACCCGTCCCGCTCCCGCGGGGCGGGTCCGTCCGCCGTTGCCGCCCGTGCCCGGCCGCCTCCGGTAGAGTGCGGGGGTCCACCCGACCACGGCCGCACCCCCCATGGCGGCACGGTGTTCCCAGGAGATGCCCATGACCAGCCTTCGCGAGCACGAGGCGACCCCCGGCGCCGGGGCGTCCACGGCCGGGCGGGTGGCCCGGTACTCCGGGTTCCGCCCGGAGGTGCAGGGGCTGCGGTTCGTGGCGGTGCTGCTCGTGGTCCTCTACCACGTCTTCCTCGACCGGGTCTCCGGCGGGGTGGACATCTTCCTGCTGATCTCCGCCTTCTTCCTCACCCTGTCCTTCGTGCGCAAGCTCGAGGCCGGCCGGCCCCTGGCGATCGGGCGGTACTGGCTGCACGTGTTCAAACGGCTGCTGCCCCTGGCCGTGCTCACCGTGCTCGGCACGCTCGTGCTCGCGTGGCTGCTGTTCCCGGAGGCGCGGATCGACCGGATCCGCACCGAGGCCCTGGCCTCGGTGTTCTACGTGCAGAACTGGGCGCTGGCCCTGGCCGAGGTCGACTACTACGCCGCCGACGCCTCCACCGCCTCCCCGTTCCAGCACTTCTGGTCGCTGTCCGTGCAGGGACAGGTGTTCCTGCTGTGGCCGCTGGTCTTCGGGGCGGCGTGGCTGCTGACCCGGTGGCGGGGGTGGCGGCCGGTGCCGGTGCTGGCGGGCATGTTCGGGCTGATCTTCGCCGCCTCGCTGGCGTGGTCGGTGCACAGCACCGCCACCCAGCAGGCCTTCGCCTACTTCGACACCCGCACCCGGCTGTGGGAGTTCGCCCTCGGCTCCCTGCTGGCCCTGGCGGTGCCCTACCTGAACCCGCCGCGGGCCGCCCGGGTGGCGCTGGGCTGGGCCGGGCTGCTCAGCATGGTCTCGGTCGGGCTGCTCATCGACGTGCAGGGGGCGTTCCCGGGGTGGATCGCCCTGTGGCCGCTGCTCTCGGCGGCGGCGATCATCGTGGCCGGCCAGTCGGGCTCCCCGTTCGGGCTGGACCGGATCCTGGCCTCGAAGCCGCTGGTGCGGCTGGGGGACGCCTCCTACGCCCTGTACCTCATCCACTGGCCCCTGCTGATCACCTACCTCGTGCTGCGGGACCGGCCGGTGGCCGGGCCGCGGTCGGGAGCGGTGATCATCCTCGTCTCTCTGGTCCTCGCGGTGCTGGCCACGAAGCTGGTGGAGCGCCCGTTCCAGCGCTGGGCGTGGCCGGAGCAGTCCAAGCGGCGGCTGGCGGTGTCCGTGGCCGTGAGCCTCGCCCTGGTGGCCGTGCCCGTGCTCGCCTGGCAGCAGGTCGACGCCCGGCGCGCCGCGGTGCTCGCGGAGGAGGCCGCCCGCAACAACCCCGGAGCCGCCGTGCTCCGGCCCGGGTTCGAGTTCCGCGGGGACCCGCAGGCTCCCGCGCTGCCGCTGGCCAGCGCGCTGCAGGACGAGTGGGTGGGACTGCCCGAGCCCTGCTCCGGAGAGTTCGCCCCCGCACAGGAGCCGCTCGAGGAGTCCTGCCGGCAGACGCCGCTCGTTCAGGACCCCACGCGCACCGTCCTGGTGGTCGGCAACTCCCACATGGAGCAGTTCATGGGTGCGGTGATCCCCCTGGCCGAGGAGCGCAACTGGCAGCTCGTGTCGGTCCTGCAGCCCGGGTGCCCGTTCGCCGTGCGCCCGGAGGGGGACGAGTGCCACGAGGGCAACCGGTTGGCCCTCGACTACGTGGAGCAGGTGGACCCGGACATGGTCCTGACGACGTCGACGTACGCGGCCCGGATGGACGGCCCCGGCGAGACCGTGCCCAGCGGATATCCCGAACTGGTCGACCGTCTGACGGGCCAGGGGATCGAGGTCGTCGGCTTCCGCGACAACCCGCGCTTCGACTTCAACCCCTACGAGTGCGCAGAGCGCCACGGCGCGGGCGCGGCCCGGTGCGAGGTCCCCGTGCCGAAGGTGCTGGCTCCCGTGAACCCGGCCGACGCCCTCCTCGACCGCCCCGGCTTCACGTCCCTGGACCTCACCGACCTGATCTGTCCCGTCGGGGTGTGCCGGCCCGTGGTGGGCAACGTGCACGTCTTCATGGACGCGCACCACCTCAGCTGGGCCTACACGCGGACCATGGCACCGGCTCTCGAGGAGCGGCTCCTCGGTGCCGCCGGGCCCAAGGCTTCCTTGTGAGCACGGTGCTCACCCGCGCCCCGCGGCCCGGCGGCGGGCGGTCGCCGGCCTCGTCCGCGGGAACGTCCGGCGCCGGGGCGTCCACGGCCGGGCGGGTGGCCCGGTACTCCGGGTTCCGCCCGGAGGTGCAGGGGCTGCGGTTCGTGGCGGTGCTGCTCGTGGTCCTCTACCACGTGTTCCTCGGGCGGGTCTCCGGCGGGGTGGACGTCTTCCTGCTGATCTCCGCCTTCTTCCTCACCCTGTCCTTCGTGCGCAAGCTCGAGGCCGGCCGGTCCCTGGCGATCGGACGGTACTGGCTGCACGTGTTCAAACGGCTGCTGCCCCTGGCCGTGCTGACGGTCCTGGGGACCCTGCTGCTCGTCGAGCTGCTCTATCCGGCCTACGACGTCGGACGGTGGCGCAGCGAGGGGCTGGCCTCGGTGTTCTACGTGCAGAACTGGGCACTGGCGCTCAACGCCGTGGACTACTACGCCGCCGACCACTCGACCGCCTCCCCGTTCCAGCACTTCTGGTCGCTGTCCGTGCAGGGTCAGGTGTTCCTGCTGTGGCCGCTGGTCTTCGGCGCCGCCTGGTGGTGCCGGCGGAGGCTGGGGTGGCGGCCGGTGCCGGTGCTGGCGGGCATGTTCGGGCTGATCTTCGCCGCCTCGCTGGCGTGGTCGGTGCACAGCACCGCCACCCAGCAGGCCTTCGCCTACTTCGACACCCGCACCCGGCTGTGGGAGTTCGCCCTCGGCTCCCTGCTGGCCCTCGCCCTGCCGTACCTGAACCCCTCGTGCCGGGTGCGCGTGGCGCTGGGCTGGGCCGGGCTGCTCAGCATGGTCTCGGTCGGGCTGCTGGTGGACGTGCAGGGGGCCTTCCCCGGGTGGATCGCGCTGTGGCCGCTGGCCTCGGCGGCGGCGATCATCGTGGCCGGGCAGTCGGGGTCACGGGTCGGACTGGACCGGATCCTGGCCTCGCGGCCGCTGGTGCGGCTGGGGGACGCCTCCTACGCCCTGTACCTCATCCACTGGCCCCTGCTGATCACCTACCTGGTGCTGCGGGACCGGCCCATGGCCGGACCGCGGTCGGGGGTGCTGCTGGTGCTGCTGTCGGTGCTGCTGGCCGTGCTGGTCACCCGGCTGGTCGAGGACCGGCTCAGGACGTGGTCCTGGCCGGAGCAGTCCAAGCGGCGGCTGGGCGGGGTCGTCGTGCTCTGCCTCGCCCTCGTCGTGGCCCCGGTGCTCGCCCTGCAGCACGCCGAGGACCGCCGGGCCGCCGCGGTCCTGGCCGCCGCGGACCGCAACAACCCCGGGGCCGCGGTCCTGACGCCCGGATTCCGTGACCAGGCCGACCCGGACGCGCCGGCCGTGCCGGTGATCACCGGGGACTCCTACCGGAAGCCCGGGCTGGGCGAGCCCTGCCCCGCGGAGCTGGGCATCTCCGAGCGCCACCAGCAGTGGTGCTTCGAGACCGTCCCGAACGCCGAGCCCGCCGCGACCCTCCTCGTCGTCGGCAACAGCCACGTGCACATGTGGATCCCGGCGATCGAGGAGTTGGCCGAGGCCAACGACTGGCGGGTGCTCACCTACATCCGCGGCAACTGCATGTACTCCACCGTCGAGGAGCAGGTGGCCGACCACGAGGCCTGCGCCCGCTGGCTGGAGGGCGCCGACCCCGTGGTCGACGCGGTGGGGCCGGACCTGGTGCTGCTGCAGGGCACCCGCAGCACGGACGAGGACGAGGAACAGTTCACCCCCGGGATGGAGCAGCGCGTGCGTGGCCTGGCCGAGCGCGGCATCCAGGTCATCGGGCTGCGCGACAACGCCCGCTTCGACTTCGTCCCCGCCCAGTGCGCCGTGGACCACGGCGCCGACGCCCCCGAGTGCGCCGCCACCCACACGATCCTGGACCCGGACAGCCCGCTGACGCCGGTCGCCGACGAGCTGGCCCGGGTGTCGATGGTCGACATGGGCGACCTGATCTGCCCGGACGGACGCTGCCCACCGGTCGTCGGCAACGTGTACACCTACTGGGACAGCAACCACCTCACCGTCGAGTACGTGCGGACGCTGGCCCCCATGTTCGTCGAGCGGGTCCGGGACGCCCTGGCCGCCGACGGAGTCGCCGCCGGCGCCGCGGCGTGAGACCGGGCACAGCCCGGCCGCCGGCCGGGTCCGGCGCGGCGGCGGGCCCGTAGAATGGTCGGGATTCCCTCGATGCTGAAAGGCCCCACCGTGTCGGATACCGCCGTCCCCACCGCCCTGTCCGAGGACCCGTTCGGGTTCACCGGGCTGACCTACGACGACGTCCTGCTGCTGCCCGGCAACACGGACGTCATCCCCTCGGAGGCCTCGACGCGCACCCGCCTGTCCCGGCGCATCACCCTGGAGGTGCCGCTGCTGTCCGCCGCCATGGACACCGTCACCGAGTCCCCGATGGCCATCGCGATGGCCCGCCAGGGCGGTCTCGGCGTGATCCACCGCAACCTCTCGATCGAGGACCAGGCGGAGCACGTGGACCGGGTCAAGCGCAGCGAGTCGGGCATGATCACCGACCCCGTGACCATCTCCCCGGACGCGACCCTCGAGGAGCTCGACCGGCTCTGCGGCTACTACCGGGTCTCCGGGCTGCCGGTCGTGGACGCGGAGCAGAAGCTGCTGGGCATCATCACCAACCGGGACACCCGCTACCTGCCGGAGAGCGACTTCCCGAAGCGCCGGGTGCACGAGATCATGACGCCCATGCCCCTGATCACCGGCAAGGTGGGGATGGCCAAGGACGCCGCCCACGCCCTGCTGGCCTCGAACAAGATCGAGAAGCTCCCGCTCGTCGACGGCGCCGGCCGGCTCACCGGCCTGATCACCATCAAGGACTTCACCAAGGCCGAGCAGTACCCGCACGCCACGAAGGACGACGAGGGACGCCTGCGCGTCGGCGCCGCCGTCGGCTTCTTCGGCGACGGCTTCGAGCGCGCCATGGCCCTCGTGGAGGCCGGGGTGGACGCGCTGTTCATCGACACCGCCAACGGCCACTCCCAGGGCGTGCTCGAGATGGTCGCCCGGCTCAAGGCGGAGCCCGCCGCCGCCCACGTGGACGTGATCGGCGGCCAGGCCGCCACCCGGCACGGCGCGCAGGCCATCGTGGACGCCGGCGCGGACGCCGTGAAGGTCGGCGTGGGCCCCGGCTCGATCTGCACGACCCGCATCATCGCCGGCGTGGGGGTGCCCCAGGTGACCGCCGTCAACGAGGCGGCCAAGGCCGCGATCCCGGCTGGCGTGCCCCTGATCGCCGACGGCGGCCTGCAGTACTCCGGGGACATCGGCAAGGCCCTCGTGGCCGGCGCGGACTCCGTGATGGTCGGCTCCCTGCTCGCCGGCTGCGACGAGTCCCCGGGCGAGCTGATCTTCGTCAACGGCAAGCAGTTCAAGACCTACCGGGGAATGGGCTCGCTGGGGGCCATGCAGTCCCGCGGCAAGAAGACCTCCTACTCGAAGGACCGCTACTTCCAGGCCGACGTCTCCAGCGACGAGAAGCTCATCCCCGAGGGCATCGAGGGCCAGGTGCCCTACCGGGGCCCGCTCTCGGCCGTGGTGCACCAGCTCGACGGCGGTCTGCGCCAGACCATGTTCTACGTGGGCGCCCACAGCCTGGAGGAGCTCAAGCACAAGGGCCGGTTCGTGCGCATCACCCCCGCCGGGCTCAAGGAGTCCCACCCGCACGACATCACCATGACCGTCGAAGCACCCAACTACCAGCGCTGAGCGGCGGTCCGCTGCACCGTTCGGAAAGGACACCATGAGCTACGACATCGAGATCGGCCGCTCCAAACGCGCCCGCCGCACCTTCTCCCTCGACGAGATCGCCCTCGTCCCCTCCCGCCGCACCCGCGACCCCCGGGACGTCTCCACGGACTGGCAGATCGACGCCTACCGGTTCTCGATCCCCTTCCTGGGTGCACCGATGGACTCGGCCACGTCCCCGGAGACGGCCATCGCCCTCGGCCGCGCCGGGGGACTGGGCGTGCTGGACCTCGAGGGGCTGTGGACCCGCTACGAGGACCCGCAGCCGGTGCTCGACGAGATCGCGGACCTCTCCGGCGACGACGCCCCGGCCGCGACCCGCCGGATGCAGGAGCTCTACGAGGCCCCGGTGCAGCCCGAGCTGATCACCGCCCGGCTCGCCCAGATCCGGGAGGCCGGCGTGATCGTGGCGGGCTCGCTCACCCCGCAGCGCACCGTGGAGCACTACCGGACCGTCCTGGACGCCGGGGTGGACGTCTTCGTGATCCGCGGGACCACGGTCTCCGCGGAGCACGTCTCCCGCAACCAGGAGCCCCTGGACCTCAAGAAGTTCATCTACGACCTCGACGTCCCGGTCATCGTGGGCGGCGCGGCCGGCTACACCCCCGCCCTGCACCTCATGCGCACGGGCGCCGCCGGGGTGCTCGTGGGCTTCGGCGGCGGCGCGTCCATGCGGATCCAGAACACCCTGGGCATCCACGCGGCCATGGCCACGGCGATCTCCGACGTCGCCGCCGCCCGCCGGGACTACCTCGACGAGTCCGGCGGCCGCTACGTCCACGTCATCGCCGACGGCGGCGTGGGGGTCTCCGGGGACATCGTCAAGGCCCTCGCGATGGGCGCCGACGCCGTGATGCTGGGCACCGCCCTGGCCCGCACGGCCGAGGCCCCGGGGCAGGGCTGGCACTGGGGCGCGGAGGCGCACCACGGGCAGCTCCCGCGTGGGCTGCGCACCCGGGTGGGCACGGTCGGGCCGCTGCAGGAGGTGCTCTTCGGCCCCTCCCGGCACGTGGACGGCACCTCCAACCTCGTGGGGGCGCTGCGCCGGTCGATGGCCACCACCGGGTACCTGGAGCTCAAGGAGTTCCAGCGCGCCGAGGTGGTCATCCGCGGCTGAGCCCCGCCCGCGCCGGGATCCGCGCGGGCCCCGGCACCGGGGCCCGCGCCGACGTCCCGGACGGGCGGGCGGGGATTGGCGAACGTCCAGGAAGGCGCACTAGCCTTGACGGGTGCTCACGACCGCCCTGCGCCCCCGATCGATCCTCACGCTGCTCGTGAGCCTCGGGCTGGCCGTGGGCTTCGTGCTGCTCAGCCAGTGGCAGCTGGAGTCCAGCGAGCAGGCCCGCACGGTGGCGGACCCCGCCAAGGACGTGGCCGTCCCGCTCGCCGAGGCCGCCGAGGCCGGCACTGCCGTCACCGCGGCGCAGGCCGACCAGCTGATCACGGTCACCGGGGACTACCGGGACGGCTCCACGCTCCTGGTCCCCGGCCGGCTGCAGGACGGGTCCGAGGGCTACTGGGTCGTCTCGGCCCTGACCGTGGCCGACAGCGCGGGCCGGTGGCCGGACGCCGCCGGCGAGCTCACCGTGGCCGTGGCCCGCGGCTGGACCGCCGATCCCGCGGCCGTGCCGGCGGAGCCCGAGGGCCGGGTCGGCGTCGTCGGGCGCTACCTGCCCGCCGAGGGCCCGGTGCCCGGCGAGGACCTGCCGGAGGGCCAGGTGGGCACGGTCTCCCCGGCCCAGCTCACCAACCTCTGGGACGCCCCGCTCTACGCCGGGTTCGTGGCGGCCTTCGCCGAGAACCCCGCCTCCGCGCCCTTCCAGCTCCGCGCGGACGGGACGCTCGCCCCGGACCCGGCGCTGCTGAGCCCGCAGCTGTCCGAGCTGGAGATCGACCAGCAGCCCACGGACGAGTCCGTGAACCTGCTCAACCTCTTCTACGCTGTCGAGTGGGTGGTCTTCGCCGGCTTCGCCCTCTACATCTGGTGGCGGTTCGTGCGCGACGAGTGGCTGCGCGAGCAGCACCCGGAGGAGTACTTCTACTTCGAGGGCGAGTACTACCTCGACGAGGCGAGCGGACGCTACTACTACTACGACCCCGAGGCGGGGGAGTACTACTGGTTCGACGACCAGCCCGGCCACCGGCCCGAGGACGGGCCCGGCGACCGGGCCCGCAGCGCCGGCGCCCACGGCAGGACCGACGACACCCAGGACAGGACCCAGGACAGGACCGGAGCCCACCATGACTGAACCGACCCAGCCGACCCCCTCCCCGAAGGAGCGCACCGACGGGGTGCGGGTCTCGCTCCCGCAGGACGCCCGGCCCGCATCCGGCGGACCCGGCCGGGTCCCGCGCCGGGCGGCCCTGCAGCCGCGCCGGCGCTTCGGCGGCACCGAGGCGCAGATCCGGGGGGCGCTGACCTTCTACATGGTCTGCGCCTGGATCTCCGGCACGTTCCTGCTGCTGCTCGTGGCCGAGATGATCACCCGCTACGGGCTGGGCTACGACCTGATCGCCGGGGGCACGGACAAGCTCACGGGGCAGACGGTGGCCCTGGGCTGGCAGGACCTGGAGCTGGAGAACCTCGCCGGCGGGGTCAACATCTCCACGTGGATCCTCATCGTGCACGGCTGGTTCTACGTGGTCTACCTCGTCTCCTGCTTCCGGGTCTGGACGCTCATGCGCTGGCCCTTCCCCCAGCTGGTGGTCATGGCCCTCGGCGGCGTCGTGCCGTTCCTGTCCTTCGTGGTGGAGCGCAAGATCCACGCCTCGACCACCGCGGAGCTGCGCGCCAACCCGAAGGCCGCCAAGCGGTACTGAGCCCCTCCCGCGCCTGGCCTAGGATGGAGGGCGTGACCGAAACACCTGAGACCCGTACCGAGCTGGAGCAGCGCCCGGTCCTGGTGGTCGACTACGGCGCGCAGTACGCGCAGCTGATCGCCCGCCGGGTCCGCGAGGCCAACGTCTATTCCGAGATCGTCCCGCACACCTGGTCCACCGAGCAGATCCTCGCCAAGCGGCCGGCGGCGATCATCCTCTCGGGCGGCCCGTCCTCCGTCTACGCCGAGGACGCCCCGCAGCAGGACCCCGCCCTCTTCGAGGCCGGCGTGCCCGTCTTCGGCATCTGCTACGGCTTCCAGGCCATGGCCCAGGCCCTCGGCGGCACGGTCGCGCACACCGGGGCCCGCGAGTACGGCGCGACCACCGCGACCGCCGTGGGCGGCCCCGGTGCCTCCATCCTCGAGGGCTCGCCCGGCACCCAGACCGTGTGGATGAGCCACGGCGACTCCGTGGTCGAGGCGCCCGCCGGGTTCGAGGTCCTCGCCTCCACCGAGACCACCCCGGTGGCCGCGTTCGCCGACGACACCCGCCGGCTGTACGGGGTGCAGTGGCACCCCGAGGTCAAGCACTCCGTGCACGGGCAGCAGGTGCTGGAGCACTTCCTGTTCGACGGCGCGCGCGTGGAGCCGACCTGGTCCACCGGCAACATCATCGAGGAGCACGTCCAGCGGATCCGCGAGCAGGTCGGCTCCGCCTCCGTGATCTGCGGGCTCTCCGGCGGCGTGGACTCCGCCGTGGCCGCCGCCCTGGTCCAGCGCGCCGTGGGCGACCAGCTCACCTGCGTGTTCGTGGACCACGGCCTGCTCCGGGAGGGCGAGGCCGAGCAGGTCGAGAAGGACTTCGTCGCCGCCACCGGCGTCAACCTGTACGTGGCCGAGGAGAAGGAGCGCTTCCTCGGCGCCCTGGCCGGCGTCACCGACCCGGAGCAGAAGCGCAAGATCATCGGCCGGGAGTTCATCCGCTCCTTCGAGGCCGCCGCGGAGGCCGTCGCCCGCACCGCCGCCCAAGAGGGCGAGCCCGTGCGCTTCCTCGTCCAGGGCACCCTCTATCCCGACGTCGTCGAGTCCGGCGGCGGGGAGGGCGCCGCCAACATCAAGAGCCACCACAACGTGGGCGGGCTGCCGGAGGACCTGCAGTTCGAGCTCGTGGAGCCGCTGCGCACCCTGTTCAAGGACGAGGTGCGGGCCGTGGGCCGGGAGCTGGGCCTGCCCCACGAGATCGTGGGCCGGCAGCCCTTCCCGGGCCCCGGCCTGGGCATCCGGATCATCGGGGAGGTCACCGAGGCCAATCTCGCGGTGCTGCGCCGGGCGGACGCCATCGCCCGCGAGGAGCTCACCCGCGCCGGGCTCGACGACGAGGTCTGGCAGATGCCGGTCGTGCTCCTGGCCGACGTCCGCTCGGTGGGCGTGCAGGGCGACGGCCGCACCTACGGGCACCCGATCGTGCTGCGCCCGGTCTCCAGCGAGGACGCCATGACCGCCGACTGGTCGCGCCTGCCCTACGACCTGCTGGCCCGCGTCTCCAACCGGATCACCAACGAGGTCGAGGACGTCAACCGGGTGGTGCTGGACGTCACGTCCAAGCCCCCGGGCACCATCGAGTGGGAGTAGCCGTCCGGCGGGAGTAGCCGTCGAACGGGCGCAGGCCCGCACGACCGGCCCCCGCACGGGCGAGACACGAGCAGTCGGGGTCGGGTGGTCCGCGCGGACCGCCCGGCCCGTGCGCGCCGGGCCCGCGGGCCGCGGCGCAGGAGGAGAACCATGTCGATCGGATCCGACCGCACCCCCCGGACGTCGGACACCCCCGGGACGCCGCCCGAGCGCGTCTCGCTGCAGCCGTGGACCCGGCAGATGGACGCCTACACCGGGCCGGACACCCTGCTGGACTTCAACCAGGTCGACAACGTCTGCATCGACCTCACCGAGGCGAACTCCTCGGGCCAGGCGCAGCTGCTCATGGGCCGGCCCACCCGCCTGTCCACGATCGTGCACGACCCGCAGGCCTACGGCCTGGCCGTGCGGGCCGCGCGCTCCCTGCGCACCAAGATCCACGAGCTGTCGGTCAACCACGGGCTCGACGCCGCGTACCTCGCCGCCGGCACCGCCTCCTGGCTGGCCCGGCCCAAGGGCTCGGACCCGACCGGGGCGGGCCAGCGGCGCTGGATCGCCCCGGTGCTGCTCGCCCCGCTCACGCTCCGGCCGCGCCCCGAGCTCGACGACTTCGAGCTGCAGCTGGTGGGTCCCGCCCGGCTCAACCCCGCCATGGTCCGCCGGCTGGCGGCCGACCACGGCGTGGACCTCACCTCGGGAGAACTGGCCCGGCTCGCCTACGGCACCCGCCGGCTCGACCCGGCCCCGGCACTGGAGACCCTGCGCACCCTGGCCGGGGCGGTGCCGGGGATGCACGTGGAGCACAAGCTGCTCGTCTCCACGTTCGCGGACCTGCACGACCGTCCCGCCGACCTGTCGGTCGTGGCGCGCACCGCGGTGGTGCGGGACCTCGCCCGGCTCAAGGCCGCCGCCGTGGGGCGCATCCCCCAGGTGCAGGAGATCTCCCACGACGCGCCCCCGCCGGACGAGCGCGACCCCGCCGGCGAGCTGCTGCTGCTCGACGCCGACGGCCCCCAGCAGGAGGTCCTCGACCTCGCGGCGCAGGGGCACTCCTTCGTGGTCACCGCCGCGCCCGGCACGGGCCAGCTCGACACCGCCGTGAACGCCGTGGGCACCCTCGTGGCCGCCGGGCGCACCGTCCTCGTGCTGGGGGAGCGGCGCACCACCCTCGCCGCCTTCGGGCGCCGGATGGACGGGCTCGGTCTGGGCACCGCGGTGCTGCCGCTGTCCTCCCAGCTCAGCGACGCCGACGTGGCCCAGCAGCTCATCCGCGCGGTCGCCCGCAACGAGCGCGCCGAGCGTCCCGACCTCGCCGAGCTGCACGAGACGCTGCGCACCAGCCGCGACCAGCTGGCCGAGCACGTGCGGTCCCTGCACACCGTGCGCCCGCGCTGGTCCGTCTCCCCCTACCGGGCGGTGCAGGCCCTCGCCGAGCTGACCTCCCGCCGCCCGGCCCCGGCCACCGCGGTGCGCTTCCCGCGCTCGGTGCTCGACGCCGTCGCGGACCGGGACGCCGTGGTGGCCCGCCTCGAGCGCGCCGCCGAGCTCGGGGCCTTCGACGCCGGGACCCTGGCCGGGCCGTGGAGCGGGGCGCGGCTGGTCAACGAGGACGAGTCCCGCCAGGCCCACCGCCTCGCCCAGTCCCTGCTGCTCGAGCTGACCACGCTGGAGACCGGGATGCGCCACGTCCTGGCCACCAGCGGGTTGCGCGGCGGCACGACCGTCCCGGAGTGGGGGCGGCAGCTGCGGCTGCTCCAGGAGGTCCAGGACTCCCTGACCCGGTTCACCCCGGACATCTACGACCGGCCGGTCACGGACCTGGTCGCCGCCACCGCCGGCTCCGCCTGGCGCCGCGAGCACGGGATCGAGATGACCGGTCTGCAGCGCTCGCGGCTGCGCAAGGCCGCCAAGGAGTACATCCGGCACGGCGTCCACCTGTCCGACCTGCACAGCGCCCTCGTGCGGGTGCAGTCGCAGCGGGAGCGCTGGCAGGAGTGGGCCACGTCGTCGAAGCACCCCGTGGTCTCCGAGCGGGTGGAGGAGCTCGCGGCCGTGCACGCCCGGTTCGTGGAGGACCTGGAGGGCCTGGCGATCGCGCTCGAGGGCGCCCCGGCCGGCGAGGACCTGCTCGCCCGGCCGATCGACCGCCTGCGCGAGACCCTGGACGGTCTCATCAACGACGAGGACAACCTCGAGATGCTGCCCGAGCGCACGGTCCTGCTCGACGAGCTGCGCGCACAGGGCCTCGGCGAGCTCGTGGACGACCTGGTGCGGCGCACCGTGGCGCCCGAGCAGGTGCCCGGGGAGTTCGACCTGGCCTGGTGGCAGTCCACCCTGGAGGCCATGATCACCGGCGACGACTTCCTGGCGATGCCCGAGGGGCACACCCTGCGCACCGTGGAGTCCACGTTCCGGCGCGCGGACGCGGCGCACATCGCCTCCGGCGCCGCCCGGCTGCTGTGGGAGCTCGCCGACCGCTGGCAGCGCACCGTGCGGCGCTCCCCGCGCGCCGGCGCCGCCCTGCGCCGGATGCTGCGCGCCGGCGCCGCGCCGCTGGAGGAGGTCGGCGCCTCCGCCGGCGAGCTGATCGGCTCGCTGGTGCCCGTGTGGACGGCCAGCCCGCTCGTCCTCTCGGCGGCGCTGCCCGAGGAGCACGACTTCGACGCCGTGGTGGTCCTCGACGCCGAGAGCTCCCCGCTCGCGGCGGTGCTGCCGGCGCTGACCCGCTGCCGGCAGGTGATCGCGTTCGGCGACCCGCACCTGGGCCGGCCCCAGCCCTTCACCGTGGCGCCCACCGCGGCGCCGGTCCCGGGTGCCCACCCCGTGGTCGAGGTGGACAGCGCCTTCGACGCCCTCTCCCGCGTGGTGCCGGAGCGGACGCTGCGGACCGTGCACCGGTCGATGGACGAGCGGGTCTTCCGCTACCTCGACGAGCAGTTCTACGGCGGGCGGCTGCGCCGGCTGCCGCACGGCGAGTCCGTCACCGGCGCGGCACCGGCGCTCTCCGTGGAGTACGTCCCCGACGGCGTGGGCGCTTTGACCGCCGCGATCGAGGGCATCCAGGCGCCGGCCGCCGAGGTCCGCCGGGTCGTCGAGCTGGTGTTCGAGCACGCCGCCCGCCACCCGCGCCGCTCGCTGGCCGTGGTGACGGCCAGCGCGGTGCACGCCGCCCGGATCGCCGAGGCCGTCCGGCGGCGGATGCGGGAGGAGCCGGGCACCGCGGCGTTCTTCGCCCCGGGCCCCGAGTCCTTCCGGGTGGTCGACCTGCACCGTGCGGCGGGGATCGTCCGGGACACCGTGATCTTCTCCCTGGGCTTCGGCAAGACGGCCAACGGCCGCACCGTGCCGTACCTGGGCGCGCTGTCCGAGCGGCACGGCAGGCAGGCGTTCGTGCTGGCCATGACCCGGGCCCGGCACACCACCCGGATCGTGACCTCGCTGCACCCGGAGGAGGTGGAGGCCAAGGGGCTCCAGCACGGCGCCCGGGACTTCGCCCGCGTGCTCGCCATGCACCTGGGCGCCGGCGCGGGGCCCGAGGAGAGCCCCCGCCGCACGCACGAGGACGCCCTGGTGGTGGACCTCGCCCGCCGGCTCGCGCAGGGCGGGGCCTCGGTGCGGCTGCACCACGCCGGGGTCGTCGACCTCGCGGCCTGGGCGGACACCGAGTCGATGTCGGCCGGCGCCGTGCTCGACGGCCGGAGCCGCGCCGAGGGGCGTCCGCTGCGCATCCCCGTGGCCGGGCAGTCCGACGGCTCCGCCGAGGCCGCGGCGCTGTCCGTGCGGGAGCGCTCGCGGCTGCGGCCGCAGCAGCTCGAGCGCACCGGCTGGAACTACCTCACCCTGTGGACGCTCGAGGTCTTCACCGATCCCGACACGGTGGCCGACCTGATCCGGCGCTACCTCGGCCTGCCCACCGGTCCGGGGAGGGGCTCCCGTGCCCGGTGAGCCGGGGGCCCCGGTCCCGGCCGATCCCGCCCCGGACCGGACCGGCCAGGAGTCGCCCGCCCCGGATCGGCCCGCCGTGCGGCGCCGGTCCCGGCGGGCGACCGGCGGCACGTTCTCCGGGCCGGAGCCGCGCCTGGCCGGCCTCGACGACCCGGCATCCGGGGCCGGGGACGGATCCCCGGACGAGGCGCACGAGGACTGGCTCAGGGCCCAGCGGCCTCCGCACTGGGGCTGACGGGCGCGGGCACGAGCACCACGGTGCTGGGCCCGGCACCGGCCAGCCGGGCCGCGTCCTCGTGCGGGGCCCCCACCACCAGCAGGCCCGCCTCCTCACCGGGCGAGGCGGCGAGCAGTCCGCCGCCCGCACCGGACGCGGGGTCGGGGACCCACAGCACGGGCAGGGCCCGGCCCAGGATCCGCCGCTCGTCGGGGAGGTCGCCGTCGGCGGGGGCGTCGTCGGAGAGGCCGACGACGTCCACGTGGTCCCCCGCGCGCACGTGCTGCAGGACGGCCGGGTCGTCGATGCGCAGCGTCACCGCGGTGGCCCCGGGCGGGCGGCCGGTGAGCAGCCCGGGGCCGACGACGGTGGAGCCGGTCAGCGGCTGGCCCGTGCCGGCGGCGCCCGCCAGGGTGCGCCCGGCCAGCTCGGCCGGGTCGGCGACGGCGCCCTCGGGCACCAGCCCGCGCGGATAGGCGGCCACCGCGAGATGCTCCGGTCCGAGCACCGTGCCCGCCGGCAGGGCCTCGGCGGCGGTCACGACCGGCACGGTGCCGGCCCGGGGCGGGCCGAGCCGGAGGACGACCAGGCCCAGGGCGAGGCTGACGAGGACGGCCGCGGCGAGCCGGCGGCGCCGGGACAGCGCCGAGCGCAGGTGCAGGGACAGCGGGTAGCGGCGCCGGGCGGGGCGCGGACGAGGACTCATGGCCGGCACGCTACGGTCCCGGCCGTCCACGGGGCACGGCCGGACGCGGGGCCGGGGACGGGCCGCGGGCGGGCGGGCCGTACGGCCGGTGGAGCGCGGACGCCGGGAGGGCGTCGGCTCAGGCCGAGGAGCCGCCCGTGCCGGAGGCGGACGCCCCGGTGGAGGCCGGGGCGGAGGACGCGGCGGCGGCCGCGGGCGCGGCGTCGGCCGCCGCGGGAGCCGGCGAGGACGCGGCGGACGAGGAGCTCGTGCCGGAGCGGTCCGAGCGTGAGTCGTTGCGGTAGAAGCCGGAGCCCTTGAACACCACGCCCACGGTGTTGAACTTCTTGCGCAGGCCGCCGCCGCACTCGGGGCAGGCGGTCAGGGCCTCCTCGCTGAACGACTGGCGGATGTCGAACGCGTGGCCGCAGTCCTTGCAGGCGTAGGCGTAGACGGGCATGGGTCCTCCTGGAAACGGTCGCCGGGTGCGCTCTCTGGCACTCGAAGGTGTCGAGTGCTGATTCTACCGTGTGCCGGCACCGGTCCGGGCGCCCAGGCGCACGGGCCCCTCCTCCGTGAGCGCGAGCCCCACGGGGGCGTCGAGCGGCTCCGTGGGGACCGCTCCGGCGGGCAGCACCTCGTCGGCGAACACGCACACCGCGGTGCGCAGCTCGGGGTGCGCCGTGCGGGGCAGCTGCGCCAGGAACCGGTCGTAGTAGCCGCCGCCGAAGCCCAGCCGCCCGCCGTCGTGGGCGACCGCGAGCGCGGGCACCAGCAGCACGCCCACCGACCGCATCACCTCGGCCCCGTGGCGGGCGCCCACGGGTTCGCGCAGCCCGCCCAGGCCGCCGATGCGCACCAGGCGTCCGGGGTCCAGTGCGCCCAGGCGAGCCGGCGGCCCGGCTCGCACACCGGCACCCAGATCCGGTGCCCGCGCCGGTGCGCCGCGGCGAGGGCCGGCTCCAGGGGAGGTTCGGTCGGCATCGGCAGGTACGCCGCGACGTCGAGGTGGGGGCTGCCGGCGAGCAGCTCGGCCAGGTGCCGCTCGAAGCCCACGGCGGCGTGCTCGCGTGCGGCGCGAGCCCGCCGGGTGCGGGTCGCGCGCAGCTCCCGGCGCAGACGGGCCTTCGCCTCGGCCGGGGTGCCCGGGTCGGTCATCGTCGCGTCCGCTCCTGTCCGGTGCCCGGCCGGGACGGCGTCCCGGACCGACCGGCCCGTCCGGGCCGGTGGTGCGAGGGTAGCCGCGGGCGGCGTGGGGATCAACCGGCTGCGGTCGTCGATCCGTTAGCCTGTGCCCATGAGTGGAAACAGCAACCCCCGCGCGGTCCGCAAGGCCGTGATCCCCGCCGCCGGGCTCGGCACCCGGTTCCTGCCCGCGACGAAGGCCATGCCCAAGGAGATGCTGCCGGTCGTGGACCGCCCGGCCATCCAGTACGTGGTGCAGGAGGCCGTGGACGCCGGTCTGCAGGACGTGCTGATGATCACCGGCCGGTCCAAGAGAGCTCTCGAGGACCACTTCGACCGGGTGCCGGCCCTGGAGCACCAGCTGGAGGAGTCCGGCAAGACCGCCCTGCTGCGCGAGGTCGAGCACGCCTCGGAGCTGGGGGAGATCCACTACCTGCGCCAGGCCGATCCCAAGGGGCTGGGGCACGCGGTGCTGCGGGCCAAGATCCACGTGGGCGACGAGCCCTTCGCGGTGCTGCTGGGCGATGACCTCATCGACGCCCGCGACGACCTGCTGACCCAGATGATCGAGGTCCAGGAGCGCACCGGCGGCTCCGTGGTGGCGCTGATGGAGGTCGAGCCCGAGCAGATCAGCTCCTACGGCTGCGCCGACGTGAGCGCGGTGGAGGGCGACGAGTACGTGCGGATCAACGGGCTGGTGGAGAAGCCGGCCCCGGAGGAGGCGCCGTCGAACCTGGCCATCATCGGCCGCTACGTGCTGCACCCGGACGTGTTCGAGGTGCTGGAGAACACCGCTCCGGGCCGCGGCGGGGAGATCCAGCTCACCGACGCGCTGCAGACCCTGGCCGGGCGCGACGGGGCCGGCGGCGGGGTGTACGGGGTGGTCTTCAAGGGCCGCCGCTACGACACCGGCGACAAGCTCAGCTACCTGAAGGCCAACATCATCCTGGCCTCGGAGCGGGAGGACCTGGGCCCGGAGCTGCGGGAGTGGCTCAAGGACTACACCCGGTCGCTGCCGGTCGGCTGAGAGGCCGCGCTGCCGTGGCCGGACAGTTCCGGTGGCCCGTCGTCGTGTCCTGGGACGATCTCCGGCTGCGCCCCCTGGCCCGGGGGGACCGCCGCGAGTGGGACGTCGTGCGCGCCCGCAACCGCGAGTGGCTCGATCCCTGGGAGGCGACGAACCCCGCCCCCGGCGGGGCCGCCCCCACGTTCGGGCAGTTCGTGCGGACCCTCGACCAGCAGGCGCGACAGGGCACGGCCCTCCCGTTCGTGATCACGGAGCGGATCCCGGGGACGGAGCAGTTCGGCCTCATTGGCCAGCTCACCGTCTCCGGGATCTCCTGGGGATCCTTCCTCTCGGCGAGCCTGGGCTACTGGGTGGACCGGGAGCAGGCGGGGCGCGGCGTCGCGCCCATGGCGGTGGCCATGGCCACCGACTACTGCTTCCAGGGGCTGGGGCTGCACCGGATGGAGATCAACATCCGCCCGGAGAACACCAAGTCCCTGCGGGTGGTCGAGAAGCTCGGGTTCCGGGACGAGGGCCTGCGCAAGGACTTCCTGCACATCGACGGGCGGTGGACGGACCACCGCAGCTTCGCGATCACCGCCCCGGAGGTGCCCGAGGGGCTGGTGCGGCGGTTCACCGCCTCGGACCGGCCCGCCGTGTGGGAGTGACCGGGCCCGCCGTGTCCACAGGGATACCCACAGGCGGCGCCCCCCGGTAGTAGGCTGTGCCTCACGGCCCGATCCCCGGGCCGGGACACGCCGCGCGCCGGCGGTTCCCTTCCCGCTCGTCCGAGCGATCGCAGAGGCAGGACCACGACCATGATCTGGGTGAGCAGCTCGGCCGTGCTGGCCGTGGTGTGCGCGCTCTCCCTGTACTGGGTCGTGCTGCGTCTGCAGCACCGCCGCGGGGCATCCGTCGCGGCGCAGGCCCAGGACACCGGCACCGACCCGGCCGGTGCGGCCTCCGCCGCGGAAGAGTCTCCTCCGCAGGCCGCGGTTCCCTTCCCCGAGTCCCGCCGACGAAGGATCACCATGGCGACCACCGACACCGTCTCCCCGTCGGCCGGCACGGCCCGGCGCCCCGGGACGCTGCGCGTCCGGCGCGGCCGCGCCGGCCTCTTCCTGGCCGGCTGCACCGCGCTCCTGGCCGCGCTGCTCACCGCCGTCGTCGCGCCCTTCTCGGCCGCGGTGAGCTGGCCCTGGCCCGTGTTCCTCCTCCTGCTCGCGGTGGGCTCCGTGCTCGCCCTGCGCTACCTGGCCGTGCAGGACCGGGCCGCCCGCCGCGGGGCGGCCCCGGTCCCGGCCGCGACCGTGGACCCGCACGCCCCCCGCGGGGACGTGGCCCTGTTCGACAACGAGGACGGGGCGCTCGAGCAGTTCCCGGCCGAGCAGCTCCCCGGTGAGCGGCTGCCCGCCGCCCACGACGACCCCGCCGAGGACCTCGACCTCCCGGCCGAGCACGAGCAGCCCCGGGTCCCCCCGGCGTTCACCGTGGAGGAGCTGCGGGCCGAGGCGCTGCGGGTGGCGCGCGAGTCCGCCGATCCCGGCCGGACGTGGGAGCCGGTGCCGGTGCCGCGGCCGACCTACGCGGAGGCGCCGGTGGTGGAGCGCCCCGCCCCGGAGCCGCTGCCGGTGCCCGAGCAGCCCGCCTCCAGCTCCAGCAGCCTCAAGGACGCGGTGCGCACGGGGGAGGAGCGCGGGCGTGCCGCCCTCGACGACGTCCTGAAGCGCCGCCGCGCCTGAGGCGCTCGCGCCGCGGTCCGCCCGCACCCCGCTCCGCCGCCCGGTCGACGACCGGGCGGCGGAGCCGTCCGGTGGGCCGTGCGTGTCGTCCCGATATCATCGTCACAACAGCCGCCCGCCGGCTCCGGCCGCCGGGCGCCCCGACCGAGGAGGACCCATGACCGCCGTCGCCCACCGTGAGGTCGAGCGCAAGTACGAGGTGCCGGAGGGTGCCGAGAGCGGCGTCGACTGGAGCGGGCTGCCGGGCTACACGGTCTCCGCCGAGGCCGTGGAGCACCGCATGGAGGCGGTCTACTACGACACGGAGGACATGGCACTGGGCCGGCGGTCCGTGGCGCTGCGCCGCCGCCGGGGCGGCGCCGACGACGGGTGGCACGTGAAGTTCTCCGAGGCCACCGGACGGCAGGAGTGGCAGGTCCCGCTGCTGCGGACCCCGGACCGGATGCCCGCGGCCGTGCGCC
>NZ_MKJW01000096.1:31639-36524 GCF_001942375.1 Kocuria sp. CNJ-770 | reverse complement strand
ATCGACCGCCTCATCCACCACGCCCACGTACTCACCATGGACGGAGAGTCCTACCGCACCCGCCGCTACACCACCGATGAGGGGTCAGATTTCAGTCGGCGATAGGGGGTCAATGTTCGTTCGGCGTTGACAGCAGGGGGGCGAACCAGCTGTGGCTGACCGACATCACCGAGTACAGCACCGCCGAGGGCAAGCTCTACCTGTGCGCGATCAAAGACGTCTTCTCCGGGTGGATCGTCGGCTACTCCATCGACTCGCGCATGAAGTCCAGACTGGCGGTTCAGGCGCTGCACAACGCGGTCGCGCGCCGCGGGGATATGGCCGGCTGTATCGTCCACTCGGACAGGGGGCAGTCAATTCCGTTCACGGAAATCCGGCCACGCCCTGAACCGGCACGGACTGGCCGGCTCGATGAGCGGGGTCGGTGCGGCCGGGGACAAGGCCGCGATGGAGAGCTTCTTCGCCCTGCTGCAGAAGAACGTCCTCGACCGATGGCCCTGGGCGACCCGGGACGAGCTGCGGATCGCGATCGTCACCTGGAGCGAGCGGACCTGTCACCGACGCCGGCGGCAGGCTCGTCTGGGACGGTTGACCACCATCAAGTACGAGACCATGATGAAGCCCGCCGTGACCCTCGCGGCCTGAGATCCCACCTGATGCTCCTATGCGTGTCAAGCGGCGGTGAGCCAGGCACGGTAGGCGGTGGCCAGTTCCGCGTTGGGGCGTTTGCCGCGTTCGAGTTCGCTCAGCCGGGCAGGTTCTGCACCGATGCTCATCGCGGCTTGGACCAGGGTGGCTCCTCGCTGGTGCCGGAGGTCTCGAAGGTCCTCGGTCGCAGGCACAGGTTCGGGATGGACGATGAGGTGGAAGGCCTCCCGAGCGATCGCACGTTTGAGGCACCGCAGGACGTCCTTCTTCGACTTCCCCTGGGCACGCAGTCGCCCCGCGTAGTTCTTGGTGCGTTCGTCGTTGGACAGGCGCCCCAGGGCGATCTGGTGCAGAGCCCAGTTCGCTTGCCGGTCCCCACCGCGGTTGAGACGGTACCGGTTGGTCTTCCCCGACGACGCCGGGATCGGTGAGGCCCCGCACAGCGCGGCGAAGGATGCCTCCGATCGCAGCCGCTCAGGGTTAGCCCCGGCAGTGACCAGCAGGGTCGCGGTGGGGATCATCCCGTATCCCTTTCTCGCAATCATCGCCGGCGCAGCCTGGCCGACGAGGACACGCAGATCGTCCTCGAGCTCGGTGATCTCCACGGTGAGGTACTGGTGCCGGCGTGCCAGTCGCCGCAGGGCGTGACCGGTCGCCGTGGTCACCGAGCCGGTGGCCGGGCCCGGTCGGGTGGCGGCCAAGGACTCGACCAGGCAACGCTCGTTCAGCCCCTCCCAGCGAGTCCTGATCGCCTCGGGCGCGGTGATCAGCATGCACTTGATCTGGCGGATCACTGCGACCCGGGCCTTGATCGCGCTGCGTCGTACGCCCACCAGTACACGGATCTGCTCGATGATCCCGTCGCCGGTTTTGGCCAGCGGCAGGGTTTCCGGTTCGGCCAGTGTCTGCGCAGCGGCGGCGTAGGCGTCGATCGGATCGGACTTCCCATGCCGGCGTTGGGCCCGTCGCGGCCGGACGATCTCGCGGATCTCGACTGCTTGGGCCATGAGATACCGGGTGAGGCCGGCGCCGTAGGAGCTGGTGCCCTCGATACCGACCAGCCGCATGCTGCCGAAGGACCGGATGAAGGCCAACAGTTGCTTATAGCCCTCCGTTGTTGCGGGGACCTGCAGGTCGCCCAGCCGGGCGCCGGTAACGCTCAGGACCGCGACGTGATGGGTGTCGGCGTGTGTGTCGACGCCGGTGACGACCTCGAGCTCAGGCGAGGAGTCGATGACTGCGGTGATGGGAGTTGTCATGATGGAACCGTGCCTTCTTCACCAAGGGGCACGTCGGCCAGTGGCCGGGCAGACAAGACGTTGACGGGGCGGACCAGGCTCGTATGAAGTCATGCTCGCCTCTGGCCGACCTGCATCGGACAGAGTCTTCGCCACCGACCCGCGGGCGGATCAGTTCCAAGACAAGCACCACTGGCCGTCAGTCACCTACAGAGTCACACGCGCCGGCGACGAAGACAGTTCCATCATCAACGTCACCTATCGGTGCGGCAGTCCCGTGCCCATGGTTGACGACGAGCAGGTCCGGGGTCTCAGGCGCCATGGCCTTGGCGTTTTCGAGCGAGTACTTCGCCGACTGCCCGGAGGCGAACCCGTTCCACACTACGATGGGCTCGCCGGCACCGGGGATGTCGGTGATGGCACTGTACTTGTTGGTGTCGACGTTCCAGGTGTGAATCATGGCGGGTCGCCCCGTCTCCTCGGCCAGACGGCGGATGACGAGCTACACCCACTCGGCGGTCTCGTTGTCGGTCGAGTCCCCCATGACTGTCATGGTCCACGGCTTGGACGCATCTTCCAGCCGAACCACGGCATCTTTGACCGAGGCGAAGGTTACGTGCCGGCGTCCTCAATGGCCTTTTCCAAGGTGTTGCCCAAAATTTTGGCGCCTTCTGCGGTGGGGTGAATGCCGTCCTCGGTCAGACCTTCCTGGTAACGATCCCCGTCTCGGATGCTGGCGGCAGCGTCCACCCACGTCCAGCCTTGCTTCTGCGCGTACTCACGTAGCCGCTCGTTGTACTCAGTGGCCTTCTCTGGCATGTCGTCCTGCGGGAGCACCGACGAGACTACAACGCGCACATTGCCGGCTGTTTTGACTACTTGCTTGAGGTTGTCAGTAATCTCGTCGAACGGCACACCCGCCCGGGTGTCATTCTGACCGGCCAGGATGACGAGGACTTCCGCCCCCTTCACCTCCGTAAAGTTTTCAGCGATGATGCTGGTCTGCGCGCCGCTGTCTGCCCAGCCCCCAACGAATCGAGTGGTGTTCGACTGTGCGTAGTAGACCCACGAGGTGTCCCCGGGGCGACCACCACGGATGTCCAAGCTGTTGCCTTCCGTCGTGGAATCACCAACGACGGCGAACCGGGTGACCTCCTTATTCGCAGCGATCGGAGCGACAGGTGGGGAGTAGGTGACCCCTGCCTCGGAGTTGCGCGCCTCCGCTCGTTCGTATTGCACAGCAACCGCCCCAAGGCCTGCGATGGTCAGGACGCTCAGCCCGATGATGACCTGACTGGCCAGCCGGGTCTCGCGGGCGGACCGAGTGTTCCGCTCGAAGAGTGGCGTCAACTGTTTCCGAAGAAGGCGGGAGGTACGTTGCATACGCATAGATTACCGGGCACCGAGTACACCACGACCGCACATGACACGACGAGAGCCAGGCAGAATCATTCGCAACATACGAGGAGTGAAAGCTCGACCAAAGTATAAACCGTCATGGATGACGAACTCACACCCCTGGCCCCCCGGCCTACCCAACGGACGCGTGTTCAATCTGGGCATTATTGGCGGAATGACTCTCTGTATTGGCAAGACGAGCCAATTTATCCCGGCGCCTTAGGGATACAAAATTGTCTGCGGCTAGTAAATATGTGATCAGGCAAAGACTGTACGCAAAGCCTTTGTCTTCCATGGGCACTCCAAGCATGGCAAGAATAAGAACCATAAATGAAAACGACGCAGCTATTGTTTGTGCTCGAGATCGGACTTTAGTTTTTTTATGGAAGCTCAAAAACCCATAAAGCATGACACCAATTGCACCTATTACCAACACAGCTCCAAAAATTCCAAACTTTGCAAAGAGAAGCATGCCGCTGTCTAACTGAAAGTCAACCGGAGGCTCACCTGGACGGACGCTTTGGAAGGCTTGCCCGAAACCCACACCAAGAAGAGGATTTTCTCTCCAGACAGTGAGACTTATTTCCAATGCACGCCGGCGCATCTGCCCTGACGCATCAGACTCAATCCCACCCTCAATTACTTGCAAGAGGGCTTCCATCCGAGTTTCAAGAAAGTTTCCAGTTGAAATCCGGGCTGAAAGAGATGGCAAAAGAAAGTATGCACCTGAAACCACTAAAAGCAATCCGGGCACTACTCGTGTCCAAGGGAGACGCAGTTTTTGCTTGGCCCCTATGGCCCCTACTAAAGCCAGGACAAGCAACAAGCCAGACCGAGTGCCAGTCACGAGAACTGCTATAAGGCAGAGGGTACCAAACCCTAACCAGATCGCATTAAGCTTGCTGACTCCGTATACAAACCCCACTATTATGCCAAGCCCGCTTAACATCATGGAGAACATCAATATTCTTTCTATACCCAGGATGCTAACTTGACGTACGGCGAGCCAAAATACCGAAAAGCTCAGCGCAGCGAGACCTGTAGCTACAGCCACGAAGATACGAGCATTTTTTGTAGTTGTTTCACGAGCTGCATCCGCTGCGATGAATGGTGAGACCGCAACTAGCACGTATGTGAATGCATCCCTGATCACCCTAGAAGGAGCTTGACCTTGCAATACTGAATATACAACATATAAAATTATGAGGACGGTTAATAATCCGGAGCCTAGAAAAATGGGTCTAAAGGCGGCTTTCGTGCTGGCATGTAAGTACTTAGTGTTACGGATGCTTATGAGGCCAAAAAGGGCAACCATAAGAAAATACGCGGGCTTAAGCGCTGCCGACCAGCCCGATTCAGACTGCATGACCAACATTCCAATTCCAATAAATGCATACAGTCTGAAATTAGAACTTTTTATGGCGATCAGTGCAATAAACATTAGCGCTGGCAGGCTCAAAACAAGCGCAAGACCAACAATGGATTCCTCTAGCACTCCAAAAACTATGAATGCAGTCAAAAGAACCCTGCCGCCATGACAATCGCCATAACATCCACTTTGCTCGTTGAAGAGTAGCTCAAGCGTGACGTATCCTTCATGC
>NZ_MKJW01000096.1:0-31558 GCF_001942375.1 Kocuria sp. CNJ-770 | reverse complement strand
GGGGTCGGAATACATACAAGCGCTTCGAGATTAGATCGTTTCCAGCACTTCCATATGCCTCTGCCTAATTTCATCATTTTCGAAACGTTGTCCAACTATGCGCGCTGGATTTCCAACTGCAATAGAGAACGGCGGAATGTCCTTCGTAACTACGGCACCAGCACCAATGACGGACCCCGTGCCGATATTGACACCGCTCAGCACAATGGCAGATGCCCCAATCCATACGTCCTTACCGATGTGGATCGCATCGGAGGCCTGTGGTTTTCGATCGCCCACACGCGTGGACATCCGAATGGGGACGCCTACTTCATCAATGGCGTGGTCATTTTTGCCGACAATTTGCACATACATACCGATGAGCGTCCAGTCACCGATGGTGCCATCAACCTGGACGACCGAGTACGGTCCCACCGAGACATTGTTTCCGAGGGTGAGTCGATGGGGCGCCGCAATGACGGCCCCGCGACCCGCACGGACATTTGTCCCCAGGTCGACATTGCCCCGAACAGCGATCTTGCGGAGCACCCCACGGACTAAAGATTGAAGGGGGCCAGGCACGATTGTCGGTTCGGTGGCGAGTGCATGGGTGGTGTTTGGAGGGATCATCGAACATCCTCTAGCGCATAGTGAAGCCCGCGGGCCATCGATTCGGCTGAATAGTGATTGCGTACGTAGTCGGACACTAGGCTCAGCGGGAGTTCGCCACGACGGCGCCATGCGGCTAGCAGGCCTTCGGCCATTGAGGTGGTGCTGTCGGTCTCGACCCAGATCACTCCTCCGGTGTCGGCGAGTTCGATCTCGGGAGCATGTGGTTCGTCTTTCGACACCACCATCGGCACGCCGAATCCAAGGCACTGCGTCAGTCCAAGGCCAGCGAACCCGGGCGAAACCGCGCAGATGGCGCGCTCGTAGAAAAGTTTCAGCCGGTCCACGTCGTCGACCCACCCCTCGAAGATCACCTTGTCGGCGATGCCCAGTTCGTGTGCCCTGTGTCGAAGTTGGTCCTCCTGGCTCCCCCCTCCCACGAGTCGGAGTAGGAGGTCCGGCTGTTGCCGCACGGCGTGGGCAAAGCTCTCGAGTAGCAGTGGCACCTTTTTCGAGCCCTCGAATCGACCGACATACAGGACCTCCTTCCTGGTTTCAGCTTTCGATGTGCCAACGGGCTGGATGTCGTTGGCCCGATACAGGGCGTTCGTCGCAGCCCACACCGGTTGGCCAGGGAGCTCGTGCTCGGCGGCAGCCTGATCGGAATAGGTATAGGTGATGGTGCCCGAGGCGAAACGGCGCATGGTGCGACGCGCCGATGCGGTGTTGGAGCTCGATCCAGCCCTCGGATACAGATGGCCCCAGACCAGTGTTCGTTTGTGCAACACCCGGCGCGCCACCAGCAACATCCAGGCAGAAAGACTTCTGGGGTTTAAATCCACGACAAGGTCATCCGTCCGCAATGCCTGGAGCAGGTGACCGCTTTGCAAGAACACTTTGTTGCCCATCAGTCTCCGCATGGATACATAATGGAGGTTGGGCAATTGCACTCCCGACTTTACTGAGGAGTCGAGGTGGGATTCGCTCACATAAAGATCGAGTCTCCCCGGGAACTCGTCAAGCAGGATCTCCATACAGTTCTGACGGTAGGACGGCAGGACGGCCAGATACATCCCGGCTGTGCGCTCACGATGTGATTGTCGCGTGCCTTTACGTTGGAGCACTTTCTGTTCTCCTGTGCGTGGATTGGCTGGAGCAGAAATGATGGCGCCCCGGAGTCGCGCTCTTCGGTGTTGCCTGATGGCACCCATCCCTTCAGTAAGGTTCGTGAGTCGACGACGGGGACTGAGGGACAACCACATCGAACCGCCTTCCCTTGACTACGACCTCACCGGGTCCGATTACGGTGTTCGGATCGATGTCGCGGTTCACGAGTGTGGTGGGCTGCACCAAGGCCGAGCGACCGACCGTCACACCTCCGGTCACGACACACCGGGAGGTGACCCAGGCGCCGTCGTCGATGGTGACCGGCCTGGTGACCAGGCCCATGTCCTTCCGGTGGGCGTGGCTGCCGGTCGTGATGAAGGTGTCCTGCGAGACCACGGCGTTGTGGCCGATGGTGACCTGGTCCTGGTTGTGGATCCACACGCCCTCGCCGATCCAGGCGTGGTCGCCCACCCGGAGCTTCCAGGGGAACTTGATGCGGGTGCGGGTCCGGATGATGACGCCCTCTCCCACCTCGGCCCCGAACAGGCGTAGGGCACGGACCCGCAGGCCGGAGCTGACCTGCCAGGGATTGTGGATGATCAGCTGCTCGGCGGCGGCCCAGGCGTAGATCATCCACTTGGGACGGTCCCACGCTTCACCGGCGCCGGGCGCTTGGGAGAGGTCGATGACGGGGACGTCTTGTCGGGCACTGGCGTGCACGGTGGGGGGCAAGTCGTTCGACATGGTGAGTCCTTGAGCACGTGAGGTGCGACATCGGGGCGGGGGTGTCAGATACATGCATCTGGATGTCACGGGTAACGTTACCGGTCGAGTCCCCCGACTCGGCCCAACCCCCGTCTCACTTCGAAAGAGTTTCCTCGATGCCCCCTCGTGTGACGATCATCGGCCTGCACTTCGCCCCCGAGCCCACGGGCAACGCCCCGTACACCAGCTCCCTCGCCGTTGGCCTCGCCGACAAGGCTGGGACGTCAAGGTCATCACCGGCTTCCCGCACTACCCGCAGTGGAGATCTACGACGGCTACGCCGGGCGCGTCCACCGCGAGCGGCACGAGAACGCCGAGATCCTGCGGCTGCGCCAGTACGTCCCGCGCCGGCCCAGCCTCGTCACCCGCACCCTGATGGAACTGCACTTCGGGCTCAAGGCGGCTCTGACCGACTGGGGAGATCCGGACGTCGTCCTCCTCGTCTCCCCCGCCATGTTCTCCACGGCCCTGTGCTCGCTGGCCGCGAAGCTGCGGCACCGCGGTGTGCCGACCGTCACCTGGGTGCAGGACCTCTACTCCCGCGGTGTGGAGGAGTCGCACTCCTCCGCCGCCGTGGTCGCCCCCATCATGCGGGCCATCGAGGGCGCGGCCCTGTCCTCCGCACGCAGGACGATCGTCATCCACGACCGCTTCCGCCAGCACGTGGTGGACCGGCTCAATGTCCCGGGCGATCGGGTGCAGGTGGTCCGCAACTGGACGCACATCACCCCGCAGACCTCGGTGGATCGGGACGGGGTGCGCCGCCGGCTGGGATGGGCGCCGGACCGCACGGTGGTCCTGCACGCGGGAAACATGGGCGTGAAGCAGGGCCTCGACAACGTCGTGGAGGCTGCCCGTTTGGCGGAGATGCAGGGCTCCTCGCTGCAATTCGTGCTCATGGGCGACGGCAATCAGCGTCGTCATCTCGAAGAGCTCGGCCGCGGTGTGGCGAACCTCCAGTTCCTCGATCCTCTGCCCAACGACGAGTACGCGGCCGCGCTGGCCTCGGCCGACGTCCTGCTGGTCAACGAGTTGGCCGGGGTGAAGGACATGTCCGTGCCGAGCAAGCTCACCTCGTACTTCGTGACAGGCCGTCCGGTGCTGGCCGCTGTGGAACGTGAGAGTGCGACGGCCGGGGAGGTCGAGGCCTCCGGCGCCGGCAGGGTCGTGCCCTCCGATGATCCCTGCCATTTGCTCGGAGCAGCTAAGGAGATGAGCATGGACCCGGCCGCGGCCACTGCTCTAGGCGCGCAGGGACCTAGCTACGCCGCCGCGCACCTCTCCGCCGAGGCGGCGATGGGCCGGTGGGACGATGTGCTCCGTACTTTGACGCAACATGTCCGCCGTTGATCACCGGGTTTGCCGGTTGATTCACTAGCATAAAACTGTCCCCCCAACGGCCCACACCTCATCCCCCGAAGGACGATCATGCACGCCACCCCCAAGAAGGCCTTCATCACGGGCATCACCGGTCAGGACGGCTCCTACTTGGCGGAGCTGCTGCTCGCCAAGGGGTACGAGGTCCACGGACTGATCCGGAGGGCCTCCACGTTCAACACCCACCGGATCGACCACCTCTACTCGGATCCCCACGAGGCGGACGCGAAGCTGTTCCTGCACTACGGGGACCTCTCCGACGGGTCCCGGCTGGTGACGCTGATGGCGCAGATCCGCCCGGACGAGGTCTACAACCTCGCCGCCCAGTCCCACGTGAAGGTCTCCTTCGAGGAGCCCGAGCACACCGGGGACACCACCGGGCTGGGCACCATCCGCCTGCTCGAGGCGATGCGCCTGGCCAACGTGGACGCCCGCTACTACCAGGCCTCCACCTCCGAGCTGTACGGGGCGACCCCGCCGCCGCAGTCCGAGACCACCCCGTTCTACCCCCGCTCCCCCTACGGAGCGGCGAAGATCTACTCCTACTGGATCACCAAGAACTACCGCGAGGCCTACGACATGTTCGCGGTCAACGGCATCCTGTTCAACCACGACGTCCCCCCGCCGCGGCGAGACCTTCGTGACGCGCAAGATCACCCGGGCCGTGGCCGCCATCAAGGCAGGCCAGCAGGAGAAGCTCTACATGGGCAACCTGCAGGCCATCCGCGACTGGGGCTACGCCGCCGAGTACGTCGAGGGCATGTGGCGGATGCTGCAGGCCGACGAGCCCGAGGACTTCGTTCTGGCCACCGGCACCCCCTGTACGGTGCGGGAGTTCCTGGAAATCTCGTTCGACCACGCCGGGCTGGACTGGCGTGAGCACGTCGAGTTCGACGAGCGCTACCTGCGCCCCACCGAGGTCGACGCCCTGATCGGCGACCCCGCCAAGGCCAAGGACAAGCTCGGCTGGGAGGCCACCATCAAGGCCCCCGAGCTGGCCCGCCTCATGGTCGACGCCGACATCGCCATGCTGGAGAACGACGCCTGGGTCGACTCCGTGCAGCTCGCCTCCTGGGCCAAGTGACGGGAGATCCCACCATGACAGCGCAGACCACCGAGCATTCCACCGAGAATGCCGCTGACACGACGACGTCGTTCGTTCCCGGACCGCTGGACCGCACCGCGCCGTTCTACGTGGCCGGCCACCGCGGTCTGGTCGGCTCCGCGATCTGGCGCAGGCTCCAGGCCGAGGGGTTCACCGACCTCATCGGCCGCACCTCCGCCGAGCTGGACCTGAAGGACCGGGACGCGGTGTTCGCCTTCTTCGCGCAGGCCAAGCCGCGCTACGTAGTGCTCGCCGCGGCGAAGGTCGGCGGGATCCTGGCCAACAGCACCTACCCGGTCGACTTTCTCTCCGACAATCTGCGGATCCAGGTCAACGTCCTCGACGCCGCCCTGGCCCACGGGGTGGAGCGGGTGCTGTTCCTGGGGTCCTCGTGCATCTACCCGAAGCTGGCGCCGCAGCCGCTGAAGGAGGAGTACCTGCTCACCGGGCACCTGGAGCCCACCAACGACGCCTACGCGATCGCCAAGATCGCCGGGATCCTGCAGATCCAGGCCGTGCGCCGGCAGTATGGGCTGCCCTGGATCTCCGCGATGCCCACCAACCTCTACGGGCCCGGGGACAACTTCTCCCCCACCGGCTCCCACGTGCTGCCGGCGATGATCCACCGCTACGAGGAGGCGCGGATCACGGGGGCCGAGTCGGTCACCAACTGGGGCACCGGCACCCCGCTGCGGGAGTTCCTGCACGTGGACGACATGGCGGAAGCCTGCCTGCACCTGCTCGAGCACTACGACGGGGCGGAGCACGTCAACGTGGGCACCGGCACCGACGTCACCATCAAGGAGCTCGCCCACCAGGTAGCCGCCGCGGTCGGGTACGAAGGGCGCATCGAGTGGGACACCACAAAGCCCGACGGCACCCCGCGCAAGCTCATGGACGTCTCCAAGCTGGCCGCAGCCGGCTGGACCGCCCGGATCCCCCTTGAGGAGGGCCTGCGCACCACCGTGGACTGGTACCGCGAACACCAGGACGGTATCCGCGAGTGACCGTCACGCAACCCCCCACCCCCGAGCCGATCCCGAGGAGAACCATGGAGCACCTTGACGCAGAGCGCGAAGCCCCGGCGCTCGATGCCCGGGATCTGCTGCGTCTGGTGCGCACCCACTGGCGGGCCATCACGCTGATCACCTTGCTGTGCACGCTCCTGGCCCTCGGCTGGACGCTCATCCAGCCGAAGATCTACTCGGCCACCGCGTCCGGGCTGGTCGTGGCGACCGGTGAGCAGGACCTGGCCAGCGCCCTGGCCGGGAACAACCTGGCGCAGTCCAAGGCGGTGTCCTACGAGTCGCTGGCGACGGCACGACCCGTTGCCGTTGCGGTGATTGACGAACTCGGCCTGGACGCCACGCCCGAGGAGCTGCTTCCGCGCATCGCCACGGACGTCCCGGTGGACACGCCAGAAATCCGCATCACCGCCGATGCAGAAGACCCGACGGAGGCCGCCGATCTGGCGAACGCCTGGGTCGTGGCCCTGTCCGAGCAGGCGCGGGAGGTGGAGAGCCAGGGCGACGAGGACGCGATCAACCGCGTGGCCGTCCAGCCGCTGAGCAACGCCTCGCTGCCGCTGGCGCCGTCCTCGCCGAACCTCAAGCTCAACCTGGCCCTCGGCCTCGTGGGCGGTCTGGGTTTGGGCCTGCTCTACGCGTTCGCGCGCTACAAGATGGACCGTCGCATCAAGTCGGTCGAGGAGATCCGGGACGGCTTCGGCGTCGCGGTCCTCGGCGTCATCCCCACGGACGAACGGCTGGTCGACCACCGCGAGATCATCGAGACCGGCTACTCCGGCGGCCGCGGGCACCACGAGTTCTCCGAGGCCCTGCGCGAGCTGCGCACCAACCTCAGCTTCGTCTCCGTGGACAACCCGCCGAAGATGATCGTGGTCACCTCCTCCCTGCCGGGTGAGGGCAAGTCCTCGATCACCGCGAACCTGGCGGTGGCCATCGCCTCGACCGGGCGCAACGTCGTCGTGGTGGACGGGGACCTCCGGCGCCCGGTGATGACGGACCTGTTCGGCCTCGTTCCCGGGGTCGGTGTCACGGACGTGCTGACCGGTCAGGTGCAGGTGGACGAGGTGCTGCAGACCTACGACAAGTTCCCGAACCTGCAGGTGCTCGGCGCCGGCCGCACCGCACCCAACCCCACCGAGCTGCTGTCCTCGAAGGCCATGCACGCCATGCTGGAGGCTCTCGCCGAGGACGCCCTGGTCCTGGTGGACGCTCCCCCGCTGCTGCCGGTCACGGACGCGGCGCTGCTCACGGCCTCCGCCGACGGGGCGATCATCGTGGCCACCGCGCAGAAGACCACCACGGACGAGCTGTCCAAGGCCCTGGAGAACCTGCACCAGGTGCACGGGCACGTGCTCGGCGTGGTGCTCAACCGGGTGCCCACCACCGGTGCGGACGCGGGGTACTACGGGTACTACGGCAAGTCCTACTACGCGAGCTCGGACGACCAGCCGGCGCCCAGAACCGGTGCGCAGCCGGTCGTGCCGGTCGCGGCCGCTGCGCCGGCTGCGTCGTGGAAGGAGCCCACGGCCCCGGCGGCCGAGGACGCCGCCCCGGCTCCGCGGGCCGAGCAGGCCAAGAGCGAGGACTCCGCCGAGCACGAGACCTTCGGGATCGAGGCGTGGGGCCGGTCCGGCTCGTCCTCCGGGTCCACATCCACGGGGCACTGAGCCGGGTCTGCTTCCGGCCTGTTCCTCGACATGGGGCGTCTTCTCGCGAAGGCGCTCCATGCGCGTTTCCGGCCCTTCGGATTCCAGCGAGGGCCCGCCACACCGGAGAACGGTGACGGGCCCTCGCGCCGACGCTACGAGCAGGCGTTGCGGCGTTGTTCCGCTGACGACGGGTTGTTGTAGCAGGTCTGACCCGTACCACTCGTCGAGGTCGTCACGACCGGCTCGCCGGGTCGGCTGGTCTCGACGCTGAGCGGCTCGAGCTCACGCTCGGTCTCCGTCACGGCGGGAGCAGTGGGCGTGCACGTCGGTCCGGTCACGATCGGCTCACCGGGAAGCGTCTCCGTGCTGGTGCTGGGCTGGATCGGCTCGGTGGTCGTCGTCTCCAGCGGCTCGGCCGGTTCGGTCCGGGTCGTGATGCGCGGGTTCGGCGCGACCGGGAAGACGACCAGCTGCAACTGGTCACGGCCGTCGAACCTGTACGTCGTCGTGGTGGTCGTGGTGATCGTGCGCTGTTGGTACGAGACCGTCCGGTCCTGGACCTGACCCTGCGTCGTCGTCCGCACGAAGCTCGTCTGCTGCGTGGTCGTGCGGCACTCCTCCCGCGCTTGCGTCGTGACCGTGCGCTCCGTCTGCGGGGTGGTCACCGTGGTGAACACGGTGGTGGGAGTGGTCGTGGTGGTGACGACGGTGCGCTCACACTTCTCGACCGGCTTCTTGGCGTTCTCGTTGTTGACGCGCTCGCAGTTGCGCGTACCGGGAGCGTCTGTGCTGGTCGGTGTGCCGCGCTCGGTGCGCTCGGTCGTCGTAGGGGTGCCGGAGAGGACCGTGACGACGCTGGACGGCTCACCGACGTCGCGCAGCTCCGAGGCAGTCGTGGGTTCGCCGGTGGGGGTGACGGGACCGTCGACGACGATCGGACTCGTGTCGTCGGGCCGAGGTTCGCTGACCGTAGTCGTCGGCCTGCCGAACGGCCCGGTGATGGAGGTCTCCTCCGTGACGACGCAGCGGTCCGCGCCTCGCGTCGCGCCTGCCGTGAAGACTCCGCCGACCTCTTCGCACGTGTGCGGGCGGGTGTGGTCCGCGTGTGCGGGAGGCGCGGCAAGTGTTCCCGCGAAGAGCAGAGGCGTGGCAACGGCGATCACATTGCGGATCCTGAACATGGGCGGTCTCCTTCAGGCGAGGCGGCGTGTTGCAGACGCTACGTAGTCGAGGAACGCTCCACCAGACTTTTGTCCAGGTTACGAATCCGTGCCTACGCTCCCATTGCGGCACCGTGGGCTGCCCGAACAGCGGGTTCCGTGGGCGCGGCGCACTGCGTGCAGGCGCCGGAGAAAGCCCGTCACCAACGGTGGACGGCCGCCGGCCCGAGCCCGTGGACCCGTGTGCTGAGCCGGACATCCGGAGGGGGTGGATGTGGGTCAGAGGCCGCTTGCGGGACGGGACTCGCGGCCGCAGCGGTGCGCTGTGTGCATCTCGTGGGACCGATCGGCGACTACTCCGGATCGTTCATCGCCGCGATCTGGATGAGGTTGCCGCAGGTGTCGTCGAGCACCGCGGTGGTCACCGGGCCCATCTGCGCCGGCTCCTGCACGAAGCGCACCCCCAGCTTGGTGAGCCGTTCGTACTCGGCCTGCACGTCCTTGACGGCGAAGCTGTTGAACGGGATGCCGTCGGCCACCAGCGCCTCCTTGAACGGGCGGACGGCCGGGTGCTCGGAGGGCTCCAGGAGCAGCTCCACGCCGTCCGGGACCTCGGGCGAGACCACGGTGAGCCAGCGGAAGGGCCCGGCCGGCACGTCGGTCTTGAGCTGGAAGCCGAGCTTGCTGGTGTAGAACTCCAGGGCCTTGGCCTGGTCGTCCACGAAGATGCTGGCGGTGGTGATTCTCATGACTCGTCCTTCGGTGGGGGCGGCAGGGCGTCCAGCCACTGCCGCAGGTCGGTGAGCGAGGTGGTGTCCAGGTGGTGGACCGTGGTGCGGCCCCGGACGGTGCTGGTCACCAGGCCGGCCGCGCGCAGCACGGCCAGGTGCTTGGTCACGGCCTGGCGGGTCAGGGACAGGCCGTGACCGCTGGTCAGGCGCACGGTCAGCTCGAAGAGGCTCTGGTCGTTGCGCGCGCCCAGCTCCTCGAGCAGGATCCGCCGCGCGGGGTGCGCGAGCGCCTGGAAGAGGATGTCCACGCGACCAGGATAGGCAACCTTGTGGTTGCTGATCAAGGATTGGCGGAAGATTGCGGTCCCGGGGGGCGCGTCGTGCTGTTGCCGGAGCCGCTCGGACGGCGGGGTCACCGGCGGCCGGCCAGCGCCGTGAGACCCCCGGCGGCGCAGAGGCCGGCGGCCAGTCCCGCCAGGACGGCGGGATCCAGGAGGTCGCGGGCCAGTCCGAAGCCGACGGAGCCCAGGGCCTGCCCGGTGGCCAGGGCGATGAAGAGCACGGACGTGCCCGCCCCGGCGCTGCCGGGCCAGACCTGGCGCGCCCAGAGGATGAGCACACCGGACAGGCCCATGTAGCCGGCACCGAAGAGGGCCATGCCCGCGTAAGCCGCTCCGGCGCTGCCCGCCGCCACGGACACCCCGACGCCGGCTCCGGCCACGGCCAGGACGCCCGCACACCAGCACCATCCGCCGCGGGTGCCGGACCGCCGCACGAGCGCTCCGGTGAGGACGCCGAGCACTCCCCCGAGCCCCAGGGCGATCCACAGCCGGCCGACCCGTTCCGCGGGCACGGCGCCGGAGGCGGTGATCAGCAGCGGCCCGAAGGTCCAGATCAGGGCGGACCCGGCTCCGGCGACCACCGCCGCCACGGCAGGGACGGCGAGCAGCCGCCACGGCCCCCGGACCGGACGGGCGGGCAGAGTCGCGGCGGGCTGGGCGGCCGGCAGGTCACCGCGCGCCCGGACGGGCCACCACGCCGCCGCCGTGGCCGCCGCGCAGACCAGGGCCATGAGCAGCCAGGCCGCGCCGACCGACGCGGCCGCCGAGGCGACCACGCCGGCCCCGATCACCCCCACGGCCGTGCCGGAGTTCACCACGGACTGCGCCGCCGCGCCGGCGCGCGGGGCCACCACCGCGTCGATGACCGGCACCAGGGCGGGAGAGGCGAAGCCCCCGCCCATCCCGCCGATGAACACCGCGAGCACGAACAGCGCCGGGGTGGGGGCGACCGCCACCCCCAGGCACCCCGTGACCGCCGTGGCGCCCGCCAGCAGCAGGCCGGTGCGAGGACGCCGGTCCACCAACCGGGCGGCCAGCACGGCCGCCAGGGAGTAGGAGGTGAACTGCGCGGCCCCCGCCCAGCCGAGGACGTCCGTGAGCTCCGGCCGCTGCGCACCGATCCGGGGCGCGAACAGGCCCACCCCGAACCGCGCCATGCCGTACGTCGCCGCGATCAGCAGCATCCCCGCCGCCGCCCCCAGACCGGACGCGGCGCGTCGGTCCACCGTGGTTCCCACCATGCCGGCACCTCCATCAGCATAACGATCGTTTCACCATAACAGTCGTTATACTAGCGGCATGGCCAACCCCCAGCAGACCCGGGACCGCATCCTCGACGCCGCCGAGACGCTCTTCTTCCAGGAGGGCATCGCCGTCACGGGCGTGGACCGGGTGGCGGCCTCCGCCGGCGTGGCGATCGTGACGCTGTACAAGCACTTCGGCTCCAAGGACAACCTCCTGCGCGAGGTGCTCTCCCGCCGGCTCGACGCCTGGACGCAGCACTGGGACGCGGCCGTGGCCGGTGCCGGCTCCGCGGAGGGGCGCCTGCTGGCGGTCTTCGACGCCGTGGAGACCTTCCGCGCCGCCGCAGGACCGACCCAGTGGTGCTGCTTCCTGGCCACCGCCTCGGAGCGTCCCGCCCCCGAGGAGGGACACAGCGACCCGGTCTTCGAGCTGATCCGCCAGGACACCCGGATCGTCACCGACCGGCTGACGGACCTGGCCCGCGACGCCGGATACGAGGACCCGGCCACGACGGCCTCCACGCTGCTGCTGCTCTACAACGGGGTGCTCAGCAGCCTGTTGCGCGGTGCGCCGTCCGATCCCGTGGCGCTCGCCCGCACCACGGCTCGCGCGCTGCTCGGCTCCCGTGCCGGGCGGCCGTCCTCCACGCCGGGCTGAGCCCGCGGCGCACCGCCCCGCACGCGGACGGCCGCACGGCCCCGGAGGTGACCTCCGGGGCCGTGCGGGTCGTGGGCTCACCCGGCGCGGCTCAGGCGCGGATGCCAGTGGTCACCAGGTACTCCATCTCGAAGCGGGCACGGTCGGCGGTGCCGCGGTTCCAGCGCTCGCACAGCGCGTCGAGCGCCGCGTCGAACTCCGCGGCACGGCCCTCCCGCTCCGCGTTGGCCCGGACGGCGACGGCGGGGCCGTAGTTGACCCGGAAGTGCTCGCCGAAGTCGCGGGCCCGCGCGAACGCCGTGACCTCGAGGACGTCCCGGCGGACCGTGGCGAACTCCACCCGTCCGCCGAACAGCCCCCGCAGGTGCTCCTCGCTGCCCCACAGCGGCGCCGGCTGCACACCCGGCGGCGGGGCGGGGGCGAAGGGTTTCATGGTGCGGAAGAGCTCCCCCACCAGCCCCTCGGGCGTCCAGCTCAGCAGCGCGAGGGTCCCGCCGGGGCGGGTCACCCGCACCAGTTCGTCGGCCGTGCGCTGGTGGTGGGGGGCGAACATGGCGCCGATGCAGGACATCACCACGTCGTAGGAGCCGTCCGCGAACGGGAGGTCCTCGGCGTCGGCCTCGATCCAGTCGAGGTGGAGCCCGGCGGCCTCGGCGCGGCGCCGGCCGACGTCGAGCAGCTCGGGCGTCAGGTCGCTGGCGGTGACGCGGGCGCCCGCCGCGGCCGCGGGCAGGGAGGCGTTGCCGGTGCCGGCGCCGACGTCCAGGACCCGCCGGCCGGCGCTGATGCCGGCGGCCTCGACGAGGCGCGGGCCCAGCGGGAGCAGGAACGTCTCCACCATGGCGGGGTAGTCGCCCGAGGCCCAGATGGCGCGGTGCTTGGCCTTGAGCTGCTGGTCGGCCGTGGGCGTGCCGGGTGCCGGAGTGCTGAGGGTCTGTGACATGGCGGGGTCTCCTGATCGGTGGTGCGACTGCCTCGGGTCGAGGCCTGCTGCTGGTGTGCGCTGAAGTGCTGTCACGCCATCCAGCATCCGCCGATCGGCGGGGCCGGACATCGGGAGAACGCCCTATCCGGTCCCTATCCCCCGGTCCCTATCCGCAGCTCCTGTCCCGCCGCCCCTGCCCCTGTGCCCGGCTCCGGTCCGTCAGCCGCTGTCCCGGCCGGTGGCCGCCGTGTGTGCGGCCGCCTCCGCGCGGTTGTGCACCCCGAGCTTCATCAGGATCCGGCTCACGTGGTGCCCGGCGGTCTTCTGGCTGATGCCCAGCACCCGGGCGATCCGCGCGTTGGACATCCCCAGGGCGACCAGGTCCAGCACCTCGTGCTCACGCGCGGTCAGCTCGCCGGTGCTCCGCGGCCGGGGTGCCGTGCCGCCCCCGAGATCGCGCAGGAGCCGGGCCGCGGCGTCCAGCTCCCGGGCGGCCCCGAGCTCCCGGAAGGCGGCCTGGGCGGCCAGCACCTCCTCCCGGGCCAGCTCCGGCGAGTCCCCCAGCACCGCGCGCGCCAGTTCCAGCCGGGCCAGACCGACGTCCAGCGGCATCGCCAGCATGCCGAAGGCCCGCAGGGCCCGCCGGGCGGACTCCGCCGCAGCGGCGCGGTCCCCGGTGGCCAGGGCGAGCCGGGCCGCCGCCAGGTCGGCGCGCGCCGCGCCGAGCCGCACCCCGGACTCCTCGGCGATCCGCTGGAGCTGCTCGACGGCGACCTCCGCACCGGCGGGGTCCCCGGCCGCCAGGCGGGCGTCGACGAGGGCGGCCAGCAGCTGCGCGGTGCGCACCGCGTGCCCCTCCGTCTCGGACAGGCCGCGCTCGAGCAGGGAGACCGCCACCTGCGCCCGCCGTTCGGCCAGGTGCAGCAGCGCCAGGGCCCGCAGGGTCGCGGGGTGCTCCTCGCGCCGGGCCAGCAGGTGCTCCGCCTCGCGCAGCCGGCCCTGGTGGATCCGCAGCTCGGCGAGGGAGGCGCGCGCCGGGACGCTCAGCTCCGGGATGGCGCGGGCGTGGGTGGCCAGGGCGGACGTCAGCGCCGCCTCGGCCTCGGCCCAGTGGCCCGTGGCGATCAGCACGTCGGCGTGCACGGTCCGGCACACCCCCAGCAGCGGGGCCGCCTGGTGGGTCTGCGCGAAGTCCTCCACGCGCTCGCACCACTCCACCACGCGCTCCCACTCCTCCGCCTCGGCGCAGGCCGCCACCAGGGTGCAGTAGGTCTCCCCCAGGGTGTGGACGTTGCGGATCCGGCCCGCCGTGGCCGCGACCATGGCCTCCTCGAGCAGCCGCAGGCCCGGTTCCCGGTGCCCGGCGGTCAGCTCCGCCTTGCCCAGCAGGCTCAGCGCGAGGATCTCGAGGTCCTCCGCCCCGGTCTCCCGGCCGATGCGCAGCGCGAGGGCGGCCTGCTCGGCCTGCTCCTCGACGGCCTCGGCCTGCTGCGCCCGCCCGATCGCCACCCAGCCGTGCCCCACGCCGGTGGGGGTGTCCCCGAGGACCCGTTCGGCCCGGGCGAGCCAGCCCCGGGCCGCGGACGGGCGGCCCGCGATCAGGTGCTGGTCGGACACCCAGGCCGCCACCCGGGCGGCGTCGTGGACCCGGCGCTGGGCCGCGTAGCTCCCGACGGCGCGCTCGCGCCACTCGATGCCCTCCGCGATCCGGCCCTCGAACCACAGGGCCAGGCCCAGGCCCTCGGCGGCCACCGCGTGCTCGGCGGATCCGCCGCCGTCCAGGACGCGCTCGAGGGCCCGACGCGCGGCGGGCCAGTCGGCCTGCTCGAGCGCCCGCGCCCCCTCCTGGACCAGCTCGCCCACCTGCGGCGATACCATGCCAGCAGTATCCCACCGCGTCCGCCGCGGGGACAGGCGCGCAGTGATCCGCTCACAGCAGAGGACCCGCCCGCCGGCGCCGGGACGGACCTAGCATGGGTCCATGAGCGACGTGATCGAGCCCACACCGGCCTATCTCCCGGCGCCCGCGCCCCGGGAGCGGGCGGCGCCGCGAGCGCCCGTGGACCCGCTGTGGCGGTCGGTGCTGGGGATGTTCCTGCGCCGCCACCGCCTGGCCCAGGGCCTGACCCTGGCGCAGGTGGCCCGCACCTCCGGGGTGTCCACGCAGTACCTCTCGGAGATCGAGCGCGGGGTGAAGGACCCGTCCTCGGAGATCATCGCCGCGGTGGTCGGGGCGCTGGGGCTGAACCTGCTCGACCTCACGGCCGGGACCACCGGGGTGCTGCGGGACGCGGCCCCGGCCGCCCGGGCGGTGCCGGGCGGGCCGGTCTGCCTGGCCGGTCCCGTGGCCCTGGCCGTCTGAGCGGCCAGGCCCCGCAGCGCCGTGCCCGCGGTGCCGATGCCCCGGGTCACCGGGCCCGGACCTCCCGCGGGGTGACCACCCGGTCCGCCACCCCGTAGGCCACCGCCTCCTCGGCGGTGAGCACCAGGTCCCGGTCGGTGTCCTCGCGGATCTGCTGCGGGGTGCGCCCGGTGTGCCGGGCCAGGACCTCCTCCAGCTGCGCGCGGGTGCGGGCGATCTGCTCGGCCTCGAGGATGAGGTCCGGGATGGTGCCCTGGCCCTGGGCGGCGGGCTGGTGCAGGACCACCCGGGCGTGCGGCAGCACCGAGCGGCGGCCCGGGGCGCCGGCGGCCAGCAGCACCGCGGCCGCCGAGGCGGCCTGGCCCACGCAGGTGGTCTCCACGGGGGCGCCCACGTACTGGATGGCGTCGTAGACGGCGAGCATCGCCGTGGTGGAGCCGCCCGGGGAGTTGATGTAGAAGCCGATCGGCTGCTCGGAGCCGTAGGAGTCGAGGTAGAGCAGCTGGGCGATCAGGACGTTGGCGACGCCGTCGTCGATCTCGGTGCCGAGGTAGACGATCCGCTCGGCCAGCAGCCGGCTGAAGACGTCCATGCTGCGCTCCCCGTGGGGCGTGCGCTCGACGACGTAGGGCACGGTGTAGGTGCTCATGACCCCGCCCCCGCAGCGGCGGGCGTCGCGGTGGGAGTGGCCGCGCGGGGCCGCACGTCGTCGAGCCCGGCGATGACCCGGTCCACGAACCCGTAGGCGCGGGCCTCCTCGGCGGTGAACCAGCGGTCGCGCTGGGAGTCGGCCGTGATCTGCTCGATCGGCCGGCCGGTGTGCTCGGCGATGAGCCCGAGGACCGTGTCCCGGGTGTGGCGCAGGTCCTCGGCCTGGATGGCGATGTCCACGGCGGTGCCGCCGATCCCGGCCGAGCCCTGGTGCAGCAGGATCCGCGCGTGCGGCAGGGCGTAGCGCTTGCCCGGGGTGCCGGCCGAGAGCAGGAACTGCCCGGCGCTGCAGGCCAGCCCCATGGCCAGGGTGGAGACGTCGTTGGGGATGATCCGCATGACGTCCATGATCGCGAGCATCGCCGGGACGGAGCCGCCCGGGGAGTTGATCCACAGGCTGATGTCCCGGCGCGGGTCCTGGGCGGAGAGCAGCAGCAGCTGGGTGCACAGCCGGTTGCCGGTGGCCTGGTCCAGCTCGGCGCCCAGCACGATGATGCGCTGCTCCAGCAGCCGGGAGGCCAGTTCGTCGTCGAGCGGGGTCCTGGATGGTGCGGTGGTGGTGTTCATGGCCCCAGCGTGGACCCGGCCCGCACCGGGCGGAACCCGTTTCTGCTGTGCGCGGCTCCGCCCTGAGCGGCTCCGCCGTGAGCAGTGCGGCTCCCGTGCCGTGGCCCCGGGGACGGCTCTATCCTGGGCACAGCCGGCGGGCAGCCGGGCCGCACGGAAGGACTCCCATGGACGAGCTGGACCGGATCGCCGCCGCCTTCCCGGACCTGCGCTGGTCCCGGGCCCGGCGCATCACGGAGGGCTGGGACCACGTCGTCGTCCTCCTCGACGACGCCCGGGTGTTCCGCTTCCCGCTCGAGGCGCCCTACGCGGACGGACTCGGCCGGGAGATCGAGGTCCTCGACCACCTCGCCGGTCGTCTCGCCGACCACTCCGCTGATCGGCCGGGTGATCGATCCGGTGATCCTGCCGGCGACGGTCTCGCCGGGCCGCTGCCGGTCCGGATCCCGCGCTACGACCGGGTGGCGCCCGACGGCTCGTTCGCCGGCTATCCGATCGTGCCGGGCCGGACGCTGACCCCGGAGCTGATGGCCGCCCTTCCGGCGGCGCAGCGGGAGGCCCTCGTCGGCCAGCTGGCCGGGTTCCTCTCCGCCCTGCACACCGCCCCGGTCGCCGGGACGCCGCTGGAGCGGGTGCCGCCGTCCTACCTGGCCGAGGACCAGCGGGAGGTCCGCGAGGGGGTCGCGGCCCATCTGGCGGCCGTGCTGACGCCCGATGAGCTGGCCGAGGTGGAGGAGATCCTCGCCGACGTCGACGCGCTGCTGGCCGCGGACCTGCCGATGGTGTTCCTCCACAACGACGTCTACAGCCGGCACCTGCTCTGGGACGAGGCCGCCGGGCGGCTGGGGGTCATCGACTTCAGCGACATGTGCCTGGGCGACCCGGCCGTGGACTTCGCCGAGCTGCACGAGTACGGCGAGGAGTTCGTCCGTGCCGTCTACGAGCGCTACACCGGGCCGGGAGACCCCGGGTTCCTGGACCGGGCGTGGACCTATCAGCGCTGGGTCGGGGTGTACATGCTCACCGACCACTTCGAGGTGGGCAAGACCACCTGGTCGGTGGCCCGGGAGACCTTCGACCGCTGCCGGGCACCCGGCAGCTGAGCCGGCCCCGGACCGGCACCGGGGCCGCGCCCCGGCTCGACGCAGGCGCCGCACCGGTCGGGGCGCCGGCAGTTCCGGCGCACGGCACCCAGCAGGAACGCGCCGGGGGGCGCCTCCCCTGCGGAAGGCGCCCCCGGCGCGCTGTGGTGCGGCCGGCCGGCGCGCTGCCGCGCCGGCCGGCCCCCGGGCATCAGCCCTCGGCGGTGAACCGGCGGCGCAGCACGATCCCGGTGGCCGCGAGCAGGCCCGCGCCGGTCAGGGCCATGAGGCCCAGGCCGCTGCCCTGCTCCGCGGACCCGCCGGTGCCGGCGGCGGCCGTCTGCACGTTCATGCCCTGGTTGGTCTCGTACATCGAGGAGCCGGGCACCCAGTGGCTCGGGGAGGTCCCCGGCGTCCAGGGGGTGCTCGGCGCGGACTGCGGGGCCACGACGACGCCGCGGTCCACGTCGACCTCGATGCCGCCGTCGGCAGCGCCACCGTCGGTGTCGTCACCGCCGTCGGCGGTGCCGCCGTCGGAGTCGTCGTCGTCGGAGTCGCCGTCGGCGGCGGGAGCCGCGCAGGCGTCGAGGGCCGCGTCGAAGAGGGCCTCCAGCTCGTCCACGTCGACCCCGACGTCACCGAGCTCGAGCCGGAGGTCGGCGAGCACCTCGATGGACTCGTCCAGGGCGATCTGCGCCTCGACGGCCGCCTCGACGGCGGCGTCGACGTCCGCCTGGGCGCTCTCGACGCGCTCCTCGGCCGCTTCGACGTCCGCCAGCAGCTGCAGCTCGGCGTCCAGCGCGGCCTGGGCGGCGGCCAGGTCGGCCTCCGCCTCGGCCACGGACGCCTCGTCGGAGGCCACGAGGTCGCGGGCGTCCGTGAGGGACTCCGGCTCCACCTCGGCGGCGGCCAGCTCGGCCTCCGCGGCGGCCACGTCCGCGTCCGCGTCCGCCAGGACGGACGCCGCGAGCTCCACGTCCGCCTCGGCGTCGGCCACGGCGCCTGGGCGTCCCCGACCGTTCCGGCCGCGTCCACCGCGGCCTGGGCCTCCAGGACCGCCTCCGCGGCGGTGTCAGCGGCCGCGACGGCGGCGTCGAGCTCGGCCTGGGCCGCGACGACGGCCTCGCCGGCGGCGACCTGCGCGGCCACGGCGGCGTCGAGCTCCGCCTCGGGCCGCCTCGGCCGCCGCGCGGGCGTCGGTCAGGACACCGACGGCGACGTCGAGCTCGGCCTGCGCCGCCTCGGTCGCGGCGACGGCGACGTCCACCTCAGCCGTGGCCGCGAGGACGTCCGCCTGCTCCGCGGCGACCGTGGCATCGGCCTCCGCGGCGGCGGTCTCCGCCGTGTCGAGGGCGAGCTGGGCGGCAGCGACACCCTCGACGGCCGCGGCGACGGCCGCTTCGGCGTCGACCACCGCGGCAGCAGCGGCGTCGATGTCGGCCTGGTCGGCCGCCGGGTCCGCCTCCAGGGCGGCGAGCGTCGCCTGGGCCTCCGCCAGGGTCCCCTCGGCCGCGCTCTGGGCGGTGACCGCGGCGTCGACGGCCAGCTGGGCCTCCGTCACGGTGGCGGCGGCCGTGGCCTGCACCGCGAGGGCTGCCTCGAGGTCGGCCTGGGCTGCGGCCTGCGTGCGCTCCGCGTCCGCCTGGACGCCGAGCGCCGCGGCCAGGACCGCGTCGAGCGGCTCGACGGCGGCGGCCGCATCAGCCTGAGCGGAGAGTGCCAGGCGCAGCTGCGTGTCGAGCGGGTCGATGGCAGCGTCCGCCTCGACCTGGGCCGCGAGAGCGGCGTCGACCGCGTCCCCGGCCGGGCCGACCGCGGCGTCCGCGTCGACCTGGGCCGCCAGAGCGACGTCCAGCGCGTCGGCGGCGGCCACAGCGGCCTCGAGGTCGGCCTCGGCGTCCGCGAGGGCGCCCTCGGCGGCGTCGAGGCCGGCAGCGGCCTCGGCCCGGACCTCGACCGCGGCGTCGAGGGAGTCCTGCGCCTCGGCGACCGCGGCGTCGAAGGCCTCGAGCTCGGCTTCGAGCGCGGCCTGGGAGGTCTCGAGGTCGGCGTTGGCGGCGTCCAGGGCCTCCTGGGCGGCGTCGAGGTCCTCCTGGGCGGCCTCGATGTCCACGTCGACGGCGGCCTCGACCGCCGCGTCCAGGGCGGCCTGGGCCGTCTCCAGCTCCACCGCGGCGTCGAGGGCGGCCTGGGCCAGGGTGTTGCGGGCCAGCTGGGCCGTGACGACGGCGTCGACGGCCCCCTCGAGCTGGTCGACGAGCTCGGCCTCGAGACCGGCCTGCTCGAGGGCGGTGCGCAGCTCGGCCTCGGCCGCGAGGCATGCGGCGTCGCCCGGGGCGGCGGCGGCCGGGGTCGCGGTCAGGAAAAGACCACCGGAGGCCAGGGCGGCCACGGTTCCGGTGGCGAAGAATGTCTTGCGGAGGGTCATGGGGGGTCCTCTTCAGGCAGCAGGCGGAGGGGGGCTCCACCCTGGGGGGGGGACTGTCAACAAGCGACCGGGGTGCGGTCGTGTGACCCACGGTACACGTCATTCGCGTTCGTGAAGGGAGCTGCCGACGGCGTGCCCGGTGGGCGTGGCGACCACGATGCTCATGCCGGGCCCTCCCGCCCCGTGTCCGCACGGTCGGGGGCGCTGCGCTCCGGTGCACCGCGGTCCTCGGCGGCGCGGTCCTCGGTCCCGGCCAGGCCGGTGACGGCCACGGCGAGCGCCAGCAGGCCCGCGGACACCTCACGGATGACCTGCTCGGCCTCGGCCCAGGGCGGCTGGAAGCTGTGGGCGCACTCGATCGTGAAGCCCAGCACCCGGGTCCGGGACGGGTCGCTGAAGTGCCGGCTGTAGGCGTAGTCGTCGCTGGCCCCGGAGGTGGGATACAGCCCGCCGAAGGCCGGCACCACCGGGTACTCGTCCCCGCGCACCTCCCGGATCGCCTCGCTCATCCGCGCCCCGAGCGCCAGCTCGGCCTCGAGGTCCGCGGCCGGGAGGTACTCCCGGTAGGCGGTGTCCCCGGGGATCCCGCGCAGCGCGTCGAAGGCGGGATGGCGGAAGTTCTGCTCCGGGTCCGTGCTCTGGTGCTCGTCGCTGCCCCAGTTGTGCAGGATCACCGGCACGAAGCTGTGCACGTCCACGTGCCAGCGGATCCCCGGACGGGTGTCCAGCAGGTGCACGACGTTGCGGGTCTCCGGCTCCGAGGCGGCCGCGGGCCCGCGGTAGACCTGGCGGGGGTCGCAGGGGTCGGCGGAGGTGGCCACGTCCGCGTCGGGGTGGAACTTCGCGGTGTGCTCCCAGAGGAAGTCGAAGTTGCGGTTGACGTCCACCCCGGTGCAGAGGCCGCCGGCCGGGTGCGGGCGCCGGTTTCCGCGCCACATGGGCTCGGCGGTCTGGCTGTGCCGGCGCCCGTCCGGGTTGACGCAGGCGACGACGTAGAGGGTGGTGCCCTCCAGCACCTGCCGCACCTGGTCGGCGGGCACCCGGTGGTCCCCGTAGTCGAGGCCCGTGCCGCGGGTGGCGGCCTCCAGCAGGTCCGCGGCCAGGGACACGAGCGCGTCCGGCGGCACCCACTCCCGGGCGTGCACCCCGCCCAGCAGCAGCACCCCGGGGCGCTGCGGATCGGCCCCGATGCGCAGGCACCGCACGCGCCGGCCCTCGTGCGTGCGGTGCGGCAGCTCGATGAGCTCCGTGAGCCCGGGGTACTCGGCGGCCAGGGACTGCAGGGCCGTCTCGATCTCGTCGACGTTGAGGTAGCTCATGGCGATCAGCGCTTTCCCCCCAGCCCCCGTACGGGACGCAGCTGCGTGCCGGGAACGGTGGCCGCGCCGCGGCCGGCCTCACCGCCCGCGGCTTCTCCCGGTGCCGCTCCACCCGGTGCCGCCCGGCCGCGGACCGCCTCGCCCGCCGCCGCGACACGGGCGAGGAACCGGTTGCCGGTGCCGACCTCGGCCTGGCGCTCCCGGCCCACGGCGGTCGCGTTCTCCCGGACCTCCAGCCGCACGCGGGCCCCGGAGCGGGCGCTGCGGGCGGCCTCGAGCCGGTCCTCCGGCAGGTAGGCGTCCACCGTCCAGCCCTCGGCCTCCCGCCGCGGGGTGGCCCGGCAGCCCAGGTCCGCGCCGGTCTCCCGGGCGAAGTCCCGCAGGTCGCCCAGCGCGGCCCCGTGGACCTCCACGTGGATCAGCGGGGGCAGGAACGGCCCGCCGCCCACCACGTCCTCGGTCGGAACGTCCTCGCTCATGACATCTCCTTCACCGGCGCGGGGAGCAGGGCCTCGGCCGCCTGCACGGCGGCCGCGGCGCTGACCCGCCCGTAGCCGTAGTCGTCGTCGTGCCCGGCGTCGTCATAGGACGCGCCGCCGATCTTCGCCGCGGACTGCCGCAGGACCGCCCGCAGCTGCGCCCCGGTGAGCCCGGGGTTCACCGCCAGCGCCAGGGCCGCGCAGCCGGCCGCGCACGGGGCCGCGAAGCTCGTGCCGGTGGCCACGTGGTAGCCGCCGTCGCCCCCGGTGCTCAGCACGTCCACGCCCGGCGCGATCAGCTCGACCGCCGGGCCCCGGGCCGCGTGGTCCTCGAGGTCCTCGTGGGTGGAGCGCACCACGGCGACCACGTCCGGGTGGGAGACGACCTCGTCCTCGAGCACGTCGACGTTCCGCCCGTTGCTGGCCGCCCAGAAGACCGCCATGCCGGCGCCGCCGCGGGCCCCGCGCGCCACCGAGGCCAGCGCCAGGTCCAGCACGGTGGCCAGCTCCCACGCGGCGTCGTTGGGGCCCAGGCTGCAGACCACGATGTCGGCCCCGGACCCCGGATCGGCCCCGGGGACCTCCGACGACGGATCGGCGGCGTAGGCCACCGCCCGCGCCAGGGTCGTCTGGTCGCCGACCTGGTCCGGCAGGCACGCCAGCAGCACCAGCCCGCACTCGGGGGCGGCCCCGGAGCCGCCCCGGTCGTTGCCCTGCCGGGCGCCGACCATCCCGGCGCAGAAGGTCCCGTGGTCGCCGGACGGCATGCCGGCCGTGCCGGGCACGAACCGCGGCCGCGCGCCGGGTGCCGGGCCGGGGTCGGTGAAGTACCCGGACGTGCCCAGCACCCCGTCCCGCAGGTCCTCGTGCGTGGTCAGGAAGCCGTTGTCGATCACGGCCACCCGCACGCCGGCCCCGCGGGTGCGCTCCCAGGAGGCCTCGGCGGCGACGTCCGCGCCGGGCGTGCCGCCGGTCTGCCCGCTGTTCGACCACTGCCACTGCTCCCGGTAGCGGGGATCGGCCGGCGCGGCCCGGCCGGGGACGTGCTCCTGGAAGCTGGGCTCGGCGAGGGTGACCCGTGGGTCCTCGTGCAGGGCCACGGAGGCGTCGAGGGCGTCCGGATAGGCCGTGGCGTCCACCTCGAAGAGGTTCGGGGCGAAGCGCAGCCGTCCCACCTCGTCCAGGTCCAGCTCCGCCAGGACGGCGGCGGCGTCCTCCTCGGGGATCTCCTGCAGCAGCTGCACCACCAGGCGGCGCGTGACGATCCCGTAGCGGCCGTCCTGGCGCCTGACCAGGACCCCGGCCGGCGGTGCCGTCCCGTCCGCCCGCGGCTCCGCGACGAGCCGGGTGGTGCCGAGGGTGGGGCGCACGAAGACCCAGCCCGCCCGGTGGAACGCCTCGATGCAGTCCTCCGGCATTCCGAGGGCGGCGGCGTCGACCTCCGGCCCCAGGGCCTCCCACCGGACCCCCGCGGCCGAGGACTGCACCGGGGCGACGTCCTCGATCTGCTCCACGGTCCTGAGCCGTCCGCGCTGGTAGTAGCTCCGTTCCACTGCGCCCCTCCCGGGATGGTGGCCGTCGCGCCGCGCGGCGGCCGCACGGGTCGTGTCGGCCCCGCCGCCGGCCTCGCACCTGCCTCGTGGCACACACCTAACCACTCCGGCGGCACGGCCGCACCTGGGGCGTCGTCACAGTTCGCCCGGTCGGCCCGCTGGTGCCCCGGCCCGGGACACGCGAGACTGCAGAACAGCGGCAGCGCACCGCGCGCTGTGGGAAAGGCGCGTTCCATGGGGTGGGAGCACTGGGTGACCGTGGCACTCGTGCTCCTGGAGTACGGGCTCAAGCTGGTGGCCGTCGGCACGGTGCCGGAGAACCGCCGGCCCTCCTCGTCCTCGGCGTGGCTGCTGCTGATCCTGTTCGTGCCGGTCGTCGGCTTCCCGCTGTACTGGCTGATCGGCAGCCCCTACGTGCGCGGGCGCCGGCACGCGATCCAGGAACAGGTCAACCGGCTCCTGGCCGAGCACACCGGGCACCGGCCCACGGTGCCTCCCGGCGCCGACCCGTCCGCCGAGCTGGCGTCCGTGCTGCGGATGACCCGCCGGCTCACCGGGATGCCCTGTGTCACCGGGACCCACGAGGACCTGCACGGCGACGCTTCCCGCACCTACGCCGCCATGGCCGAGGCCGTCGCGAGCGCGCGGACCTACGTGCACGTGGAGTTCTACATCATGGCCTGGGACGGGACCACCGACCGGTTCTTCACCGCCCTGGCCCAGGCCGTGCGCCGCGGCGTGCGGGTGCGGCTGCTCATGGACCACCTCGGGTCGCGGAAGTACCCGGGCTGGCGGGCGTTCCGCCGTCGGCTCACGGACGCGGGCATCGACTGGCACCTGATGATGCCGATCGCCCCGCTGCGCGGCCGGTGGCGCCGCCCGGACCTGCGCAACCACCGCAAGCTGCTGGTCGTCGACGGCGAGGTGGCCTTTCTCGGCTCGCACAACATGATCGACCCGGCCTACGGCAGCGCCCGCAACGCCCGGGCCGGACGGCGGTGGACCGACCTGACCCTCCAGGTACGCGGCGAGATCGTGCGGGCGGTCGAGGCGGTCTTCGCCACGGACTGGTACCTGGAGACCGGGCAGACCCTGACGCCGGCCGAGCACGTCGTGGACGCACCATCCCTGGTGCCCTCCGGACCGGCCCACGCGATGCAGCTCATCCCCTCCGGGCCGGGGTTCCCCTCCGAGCCGAACCTGCGGGTCTTCACGGCGCTGGTGCACCAGGCCACCGAGACGCTGGCGCTCACCAGCCCGTACTTCGTGCCCGACGAGTCGCTGCTGTCGGCCCTGACCACCGCCGCCTACCGCGGCGTGCGGATCGACCTGTTCGTCGGCGCGGAGGCCGACCAGTTCTTCGTCGGCCACGCCCAGCGCTCCTACTACCGCGCCCTGCTGGAGGCCGGGGTGCACATCCACCTCTACCCGGCACCGGCGGTGCTGCACGCCAAGTACCTCACCGTCGACGGCACCGTGGCCATGATCGGGTCCTCGAATCTGGACTTCCGGTCCTTCGCCCTGGACTACGAGGTCATGCTGCTGGCCTTCGGCGGGGACCTGGTGGCCCGGCTGCAGGCCAACGACACGCAGTACCGGGCGATCAGCCGGGAGCTGACCCTGGAGGAGTGGCGGGCCCGGCCCTGGCCCCACCGCTACCTCGACAACGTGTGCCGGCTGGTCTCCGCCCTGATGTGAACCGGTGCGCCGCGGCTCAGCGCAGCCTCGCCACGGCGCGGCGGTACGCGGCCCGGGCGGCGGCGGAGGAGTCCACGCTCCAGTCGCGCTCCTTGCGCTCGTGGAACCAGATGACCCCGAGGACGTCCCCCTGCCGGACGAGGTAGTCGAAGAGCTGGGTGATCCACTCGGCCTTGGAGTGCCCGGGCTCCTGCCCCTCGGCCGACGCCGTCTCCGTCACCATGATCGGCAGCCGGGCCCCGAGTCCGCGGAGCTCCGCCAGGCCGGGGCCGAGGAGTTCTCCGGGAGCGGTCCAGGACAGCGGAGGCTCCGAGGACCCCCAGTTGTAGCCGTCGATGCCGAGGACGTCGACCACGTCCTGCCCGGGGAAGTAGTCGGCCAGCCGAGCGCCGCCCGTGTCCACGCCCGTGTCCACGCCCGTGTCCACGCCGAGGGCGGGGACGTTGGGCGCCCAGCACCAGCGCACGTTGGTGGCCCCGGCCGCCGCGAACGTGCTGTGGACGTGCCGCCAGGCCCGCACGTACTGCTCGGCGGTGTTGCCCTGGACGCCTGCCGCCCACGGGTACCAGGTGCCGTTCATCTCGTGGGCGAACCTCAGGACGACGTCGTGGCCCCACGCGGCCAAGGCCTCCGCCCAGGTGCTGATGCGATGGTCGTGGTCCCCTGCCGCGAACCGGGACAGGGCGAAGGCCGGCTGCTGTGCGGCGTCCGCGGGCACCCCGCCCGTGGCCGGTGCGACCCAGGGCTCCCAGGTCAGCACGGGAGTGGCTCCCTGGGTCCGCACGGCGTCGAGGGCCTCCACCGGCGGCATCTCATGGGTCCAGTCCCGGAAGAGCAGCATCCACCGGGGTGCGGCACCGGTCATGGCTGTGAAGGCCAGCCCGTCCTGGGGCCCGTGGGGCAGGAAGACGCCGTGCTCCAGCGGGCGGATGCGGTGATGGGGAGGGAGGCTCTCGAGGGTGGTCCTGTCCGTGCAGGCCGTCACGAGGACGGCCGTGAGTGCGGCGGTGAGCACGGAGCGCCGGTCCGGTCGGTGGAGGTCCATGGTTGTCGGTGCCTGACTCGCGGCGGGCTCTGACGGTGCAGTCCTGACGTGATTCCGGAACGGAGCGGCATCATCGGGCCTCGCTGTGCACAGGCTCCTCCTCCGGGGTGAAGCCGTCGTAGCGCACGGCCTTGATCAGCACGCTCAGCAGCACGAGGTCGAACACCACCCAGGCGACGTTGACCAGGGTGCCGATCGGCTCGTTCAGCCCCAGGGCCAGGCGCGCGATGCCGATCACCGCCGCCGCGGCGAGCAGGCCCATGGCGATCAGCTGGGGCCGGATCAGGTGCCAGTCCCGGCTGTTGCCCTCCCTCACCTTCGGGGTGACCGCGAAGCCGAGGGGGCGGCCGAACCACACGTTGCGCGCGGCCGTGGTGCACGCCTTGATCCAGGTGGGGAACATGGCCAGGCTGTACTGCTGTCCCCGCCAGGTCTTGGCGCCCCGCCCCGCCACCGCGAACAGCACCTGGTTGATCAGCATGAACGGGATGAACCGGATGAAGAACTCCGTGCTGAGGCTGTTGACGGGCAGCACGCCGAACAGCAGGTAGATGATCGGCGCCGCGATGTAGACCACCGCGGTGAAGCCGGACAGGTAGCTCCACATGGTGGCGAAGTACATCAGGCGCTGGGTCCCCTTCATGCCCCGCTTGGACAGCGGGTTCTCCCGCAGCAGCACCTGGATGGTGCCCTGCGCCCAGCGCAGGCGCTGCGTCAGCATGGTCTTGAGGTCCTCCGGGGCCAGGCCCAGCGCCAGGACCTCGTGGTGGTAGACGCTGCGCCAGCCCAGCGCGTGCATCCGCATGGAGGTCGCCATGTCCTCGGTCACCGAGATCGTCGCCAGCGGCATGACCGGCTGCGCCTCGTCGCCGCGTTCCACGGAGATGGCGTCGAGCACCGCCTGCACGGACTCCAGCGCCCCGAGCGGGGACCACTCCCGGGAGGAGAGCTGTTCGACGGCTGCCTCGACCTCCTCCGGGGTCAGGTGCCCGTGATCGCCGTCCAGCCCCAGCGCGGAGATCTCCGCCAGGTCCGCCTGCAGCGCAGTGACGTCCGCGGCCACGAGCTCCTGGACGGCGCGGTCCACCGTGCGCCGCAGGTCGTAGGTGATCTCGCTGTAGGAGCGCCCGGACTGCAGTTCCGCACGGGCCGTGCGGGTGGCCTGCTCGACCTCGTCGAGCAGGCGGCCGACCACCGGGTCGGCGGCCTGCGCGGATCGGCGTGCCTTGCGCACCGCGGAGCGCGATCCCTTGAGCGCGGCGCGGATGTTGCGCTCGACCTCCTGCACGTAGCCGACCAGGCCCAGCTGCATCAGCGCCTCGCGGCGCAGGATCGCGTTGGAGCCGCAGAAGAAGGCCGCGTTCCAGCCGTCCTTGCCCTGCTGGAGCGGACCGTAGAACAGGGGCGCCTGGCTGCCCAGCGGGTCGTCATCGGGGACGTTGACGAACCACTGCGGGGTCTGGACCAGGCAGACCTTGCGGTTGTTGAAGTAGCCCAGCGTCCGGTCGAGGATCTCCGGCTTCGGGACCTGGTCGGCGTCGAGGATGAGCATGAACTCGCCCTGGGTGAGCATCAGGGCGTTGTTGAGGTTGCCCGCCTTCGCGTGGCGGGGCCGGTCCGCCCAGTCCGCGCTGCGGGTGAGATAGCCGATGCCGTGGGCCTCGGCCAGCTCCCGCAGCTCCTCGCGAGCCCCGTCGTCGAGGATCCAGGTGGCGTGGGGGTACCGGATGCGCTGGGCGGCCCGGGCGGTGCCCATGACCATGTCCAGCGGTTCGTTGTAGGTGGTGATGAAGACGTCCACGGTCATCCCGGGCGGGGCCTCCGGGGGCGTGCGCTCCTTGACCCGCCACATCGTGAGGCCGAACAGCATCACGTCGATCAGGCTGTAGGTCTCGGCCAGCACCAGCGGCACGGCGATCCACCACGCCGACCAGTTCAGCGACTCCAGCCAGCGCCACGTCACGTAGTTCACGCCGAGGATGACGGTCAGCAGGACCAGCAGGCGAATCACGAAATGGTGCACATCATCTCCCCGGGGGTGTCTGCGGCACGGGAACCCCGCCCACGGTCACCCAGCCTAGTGTGGGCGCAGCGGTCGTCGCCGGGCCGCGCCTTGATCTCCGGCACCGGTCGGCTGGACATGGTGCAGGCACCGAAGCCGCGCGAGGTGGTGGCCGAGGCGGTCGCCGCGCGGACCCGGGGTCAGGAGTCCTCGCCCGGCTCAGCCGACACGGCGCAGGGCCAGGACGGTCGTGTCGTCCTCGGCCACGGCGGAGTCGGCGTAGTCGCTGCACAGCACCACGAGCTCCTCGGCGGTCGCGGCCACCAGGTTCAGCGCCGCGGCGGTGGAGACGGCCTCGTCGAGGTCGGTGAAGAAGTCCAGGAATCCGTCCGAGACCACCAGCAAGGTCTCGCCCGGCGCCAGGGCATCGGTGTGCAGGTCCCAGGTCCAGCCCGGCATCACGCCCAGTGGGGGTCCGGAGGAGGTCAGCCGGCGCCATGTCCCGTCGGGGCGCAGGACCAGGGCCAGACCGTGACCGGCGTCGATGTACTCCAGGGCACCGCTGCTGATGTCCAACCGGGCGATGAACGCGGTGATGAACGCCCCGGCCTCCTCCAGCAGCGGGGTCAGCGCCCCGCTGGCGCGAGCCATCGCCTCGGACGCAGCGTTGTACTGGAACGTGCCGCGCAGCACCGCGCGTGCCGAGGCCGCCAGCAGGGCCGCCGGGATGCCCTTGCCCATCACATCGGCCACCATGACCTGCAGCTGGTCGTCCTGCACCGTCCAGTCGTAGAAGTCACCGCCCAGCGATCTGGCCGGAAGGCACCGCCCGGCCACCTGGATGTCCGGCGTGGTGAGGGCGGTGCGGGGCATCAGCATCTGCTGCACCTGCTCGGCCCGCTCCATCTCCCGGGCCGCGGCCAGCTCGCGTTCGACCCATGCGGCCATCTCGCCCAGCAGACGCCGCTCCCGCTCGTCCAGCTCCCTCGGCTGGCTGTCGACCAGGCACAGCGACCCCACCGGCTCCCCGCCGGGAGCATGCAGCGGGTGCCCGGCGTAGAACAGCACCGGGTCCGGGTCCGCGATGAATGAGCTGCCCGTGAACCGGTCGTCGGTCCGGGCATCCGGGACCACCAGCAGTTCGTCGGCCTCCACGGTGCGGGCGCACAGCGAGTCGGTGCGCGTGGCGTGGACCAGACCGTCCAGGCCGACCTCCGCCTTGGTGAACTGGCGATCGGCATCGATCAGGTTCACCGCGGCGGCCTTCACCCCGAAGACCTGCTGGGCGATGCGCACCACCCGGTCGTAGCGCTCCTCACGGGGCGTGTCGAGGACGTGCAGCGCGTGCAGCGCCCGGACCCGAGCCGCTTCCTCCGGTGTCTCCGCTTCGATGGTCATGCCCTCTACGCTACCGATCCGTCACGTCCACGGGCCCGGCCGGCGACGCACCGGTGACGCACGACCGGATCTCCGTCCGCGTCCGGGCCGTGCGCGGCCGCTGGAGCGGGTCCGTGACGAGGAGCGGATGGCGGTCCGGCGGATCACCACGGCACGTCGGGCCGTCGGCTAGGACGCCGGCGCCCGCCCGGCGCAGCGCCGCTCCCACGCGATGACGGCGTCGGTGGCCTCGAACAGCTCCTCCGCCATCTGCCGGAGCACCGCGTCCTCCTGGCGGTAGGGGTCGATCACGTCGTTGCGCTCGGGGTGGCGCACCGGCACGCGCTGGCGCAGCCGCGGCGCCTGCTGCACCAGCCACGCCCAGCGCTCCGCGCGGTCGGCCGGGACGGCGGCGTCGAGCTCCGGGTCGGTGGAGAGGTACTGGAGGATCCGGGCGAACTCCCGGAGGGTGAAGACCTTCTTGAGCAGCCTCGGCGACTGCTGGAGCACCGGCTGGGTGTGCTCCCGGGCCATGACCAGCACCAGGTCCACGTCCCGCAGGATCTCCGGGGTGACCTGCCGGGCCCGGTGGTCGGCGGCGGCGTCCAGGCCGCGGTCGTGGGCCAGCCGGCCCACCCGCTCCTCGAAGCCCTGGTCCACCAGCGCGTGCATCCCGGCGCTGGTCACCGCGAAGCCGCCCGGGGAGACGTCGTTGAGACCGTGGTCGAGCTCCACCGCCGCCATGGGCGAGCGGCAGACGTTGCCCGTGCAGACCGTCAGGATGCGCGTGGGGGGCATGGTTCTCCTCCGGGAGTCGAGTCCGGTTCATCGTATCCGGCGGGACCGGGCCGAGCGGTCCGACGCGCACCCGGCCGAGCCGCGCTCGTCACCGGCCCGTCCAGGCTGGATTGAAATGCATGTAACACGACGCGTCGTTATTGATTATTTATGCAAACGCGCCTTTATACTCGTCGTGGCTCCAGAGGATCTTCCCCCCATCCCGATGGCCTTGCACGAGTCGTTCCCCCCAACGATCCATGCGAGTTAGGCAATCCAGCGTGAAAGCATCCCCCCGATTGACGCTGCCCGCCGCCCTGACAGCGGCGGTGCTGGCCATCACCACTCTGACCCCGGTCGCGGCCACGGAGACGGCCGCGGCCCCCACCACTCTCTCCGAGGAGCGGCAGGGCCGTCTGGTCTCCAAGGTCGTGGAGTCCGACGGCGAGGTCTTCTCCACCCTCGTGGACGGCACCACGGGCGAGGCCGTCCTCCCCGACGCGGCGCGCGCCGGCACCCGGCCGGCCGAGGGCGAGACCTCCGGCGGCGCCGTGATGGGCCAGTGGGCCAAGTCCGAGCACCACTTCGAGGACCTGGTCGAGAGCTCCGCGCGCGCCGCGGCGGAGCTCGGCGGCGCGACCACCGGCAGCGCGGCCGGCGGCGAGGACGCCGTCGCAGGGGCCGCGGCGGTCTCCGCCCCCGCCGGGATCAAGGGCACCGACGTGTCGAACTGGCAGCCGTCGCTGAACTGGACGAGCCTGTGGAACCAGGGCTCGCGGTTCGCCTACGTGAAGTCCTCCGAGGGCGACAGCATCCGCAACCAGCTGTTCAACCAGCAGTACACCGGCGCCGGGGCCGTGGGCATGTACCGCGGGGCGTACCACTTCGCGATCCCCACCCGGGACTCCTCGGGGGCCAAGCAGGCCGACTACTTCATCAACAACGGCGGCGGGTGGTCGGCGGACGGCAAGACCCTGCCCGGTCTGCTGGACGTCGAGAACAACCCGTACCCCTCCCTGTACGGCAACCAGTGCTACAACTTCAGCCAGGCCGAGATGGTGCGCTGGATCCGTGACTTCTCCAACCGGTACAAGTCCCGCACCGGCCGCCTGCCGGCCATCTACACCAACGCGTACTGGTGGCGGGACTGCACCGGCAACTCGACCGCGTTCAACGACCACCCGCTGCACATCGCCTCCTACGGCGTGAGCTCTCCCCTGTGGTACCCGGGCGGCTGGTCCACCTACGACTTCTGGCAGTACACCGACGCCGGTTTCGCCGAGCGGATCGACGCCAACGTCTACCGCGGCACCGCGGCCCAGCTCCAGGACCTGGTGCGCAACGCCTACTACAAGCCGATCGGCGGCAGGGCCCCGGCGCGCCCGGCCGCCCCGGCCCCGGCCCCCGTGGTCCCGGGCCCGTTCAAGGACGTGCCCGCCACCCACACCTTCGCCCCGGAGATCACCTGGGTGAAGAACCG